>CAINDV010001244.1 GCA_903847485.1 uncultured Verrucomicrobiota bacterium | reverse complement strand
TTCTGTGGCCACTTACACGAAATACTCTACAGCCCCCGGCCGCTGCGCCAGAGTCGCTCGATGAAGACGTTGTCCAGCCAGCGGCCCCGTCCGTCCATGCTGATTTTCACTCCCAACTCCGTGAGCCGACCGGTCCACTCTGCGGCGGTGAACTGGCTCCCCTGGTCGGTGTTGAAGATTTCGGGCACCCGCCCGGCTGTTTCCAACGCCTGTTTCAAGGCCTCGAGACCAAGGCCCGTGTCCATGGTGTTGGACAGCGCCCAGCCGAGCACCTTGCGCGTGTGCCAGTCCATTACGGCGCACAGGAAGGCGTGGCCCGCGGGCATGGGCACATAGGTGAGGTCGGAGCACCAAACCTGAGCGGGCCGCGTAACGGCCAGATTCCGCAGCAAATAGGGGTATTTGACATGACCCGCGTCGGGAATGCTCGTGCGCGGCCGGCACCAGATGGCCTCGTGGCCGAGCTCGCGGCGCAATCGCTGGAGCCGCTGGCGGTTGACCTTGAGGCCGTGGTCGCGCGCCAGAACCGTCACCAGACGGCGGACACCCAGGCAGGGATCTTTCATGTAAATCTCGTCCACCAGCCGTTTGATGCGGACGTCTTCCGGATCCTCGGCCACCGGCACGTAGGCCACCGTGGAGCGGGCCACGCCGAGCAGTGCGCATTGTCTTCGCAGGCTAATCTTGAGGTGGTCTTTCTCCACCAGCCCGGCCCGTTCGCTCACCGGCCGAGCGGGGTGGACTTTTTTCGCAGGCAGTCGACCTCCACGACGAGTTGACCGATCTTGGCAGGCAATTCGTCGCGCTCGCGCTCGCGGTCGGCGGCTTCCGCACCGCCCCGCGGGCCGGGACCGAAGACGCCGGCCGCCCCCGCCGTCATGATTTTCTTCCACGCCGCGACCTGCGCGGGGTGAAGGTCGAACGCCCGGGCGATTTCCGGGAAGGTCTGGCTGCCTTTGCTGGCTTCCAGGGCCACGCGGGCCTTGAATGCGGGATCGTGTCGCTTGCGTTTTGCTTTCATGGTGTGTGTTCAGGTTGGGGTGACACCCCTTCCGCGCACACCTCAATCATAGCTTAGCCCCTGGCCCGATTTTCGGGGTCCACCTCTGTCTGGGGGTGCAGCGCATCGGCGGTGACCCGCGCGCCTTCGCGATCCGCCCGCCGCCGCCGTTCCTGGGCGGCGGGAATCTCGTTGGACTTTTCGGCCACGGGTTCGGAACCCAACCAACGGCCGTCGCGCACCGAGTAGGCGCTGACGACTTGGCGGCCCGGTCGGCTGAGCCATTCCTTGCCGTCCACCGCCACCCGGTCGCCCGCCGGATCGCGCTGGCCCGAGACCTGGTCTTGCCCGGCCAGCAGGGCCGCTTCGAGTTGGCGCGGCGGGACGTGGCTGAGCAGGCGAAAGCAGGACGACTCGCCCGGCGGCCGATAGCGGCGCTGGCGGTGGCTCCAGTCGCGGGGGAAATGGCGGGCGGCCTTATGCGCGACGGTGAGGTTGGCGGCGAAGGCGGCTAGATCTCGTTGCCCCAGGCAGACTGGGCCAAGCAGGGCGCAGACACTGACGGTGAGCAGGCTGCTCAGTGGGAAGTCCGGCCGGCGTTGGCGCCAGTCGGGGAGGCCCGCGAAGAATAGGCCCATCCGGGTGAGTTCTTCGGGCGGGGGCGGACCTTCGGGGGGCCGCGCTAGCCGCCGGCGGTGTGACCGAGCAACGTCCAGCCGCTGGCCTTGTAGCAGGTGCCCTGGAAGTGCTGGAGATCAACGAAACTTTCGGCCACCAGCACCGGGGGTTGATAGAGCTGGGGTTGAGCTAGGAGCTAGGCGTTAGAAGATAGAAGTCAGCACGAAAACGCTAACCTCACTACTCACCACTCACACCTAACTCCTAACTCACAACACCTAACTCCTAACACCTAACTCCTAACACCTAAGCGGGCGAGTCTAAGGACATTTAGGTCACTTGGCATAGGCTGAGTTGGCAGCGGCGATAAGTCGTAGATTCTCTGTGAAGTGAGCGATGTGAGCGTTCGCATGATAAGTGACAAGCAACGGTTGGTGGTCGGGTTGGGAACGGCGAAGACTGAAACAATGAATGGTCTGCGAGCGGAGGTGGACTTCGCAACGAACGAGGCGATGGTTCCA
>CAINDV010001243.1 GCA_903847485.1 uncultured Verrucomicrobiota bacterium | reverse complement strand
CTGGCCGACAAAAATGTCGGCGCTCCGCCTTGGCGGCGGCTCCGCCGGAGCGTGGGGCGGGCGGTTAGGTAATACCATTTGCGTCTCGCAGTTGCACCGTATTCAGCCTTGGCATGGTGCAATTGCGAGGCGTAAGTGGTATAAGGCGCGTGGCTCGGGGGCAGCTCCGTAGGAGCGCCATGTCTATAGCTCCAGCCAGCCAACCCTTGTAGGAGCCGACGTTAGGAGGCTTGGGTTTCGGCGATTCCCAAAGACTGGACTCTTGGCACTGGCCGGGCAGGGAAATCCCACCAGACATCACGCTGATTGGCTCCGTCTTCGGTTTTCAGGCATCGTTCGGCAGCCCGGAGGGCGAAAGAAAATAGCCCACCGTTTCAACGGTGGGCGGAGGTGGCCAGGAATTCCCAAGCCCCGGAGGGGCGAAAGAAGCCAGGTGGCTGTCCAAAGGTGTTCTGCCGTCCCTGACGGGACTCGTTCTTCACCGACGCGCAGCCCAGCGATGAATCGCTGGGCTATTTTCTTCCGCCCTCACGGGCTGAAAAGGCACTGCGGCCGGGAAGGCGGACAGGAATGTCCGCGCTCCGAAAGGCCGATTTCGGGAAAAAATCGCGACCGCTGCGCGGGCTTCGTTTTTCCAGTTTGGGCGCGACGGGCGTTCCGCACGCCTGCTCCGCCGTCAGGCTTCGCCCGTCCCTCGCTCGCCTCGACGGCTCCGCTCCGTCGGTTCCGTAGCTTGCTGACCTGGGGCCAGGACCAGCCGGAACCCGACACTGTAGTGCCGAAACGACGGGTCGTCGCGGCCCCGCTGCGCCGACCGGCAGTAACTCGCGGGACCGTCCCAACAGCCGCCCCGGATCACCCGGTTCGAGCCTGTAGCAGGCCCTTGCGGGTCACTCACACTCTTGCTGGAATAAGCGCCATACCAATCCTGGCACCATTCCCAGACGTTGCCATGCACGTCATACAGGCCCCAGGCGTTTGGCTGCTTCTGGCCCACCGGATGCGTCTTGTTGCCGCTGTTCTGGTAATACCAGGCGTAGTCGCCCAGCTTGGCTTCGTCGTCACCGAAGCAGTATCGGCCCTGGCTGCCCGCCTGACAGGCGTATTCCCACTCGCCTTCCGTCGGCAGCCGGCCACCGGCCCACCGGCAGAAGACTTGGGCTTCTTCCCACGACACACCCACGACCGGCTGCTGGGGATCGTTGAACTGGCTGTTGCTCCACTCGCCCGGCGGCTGGACCTTGGGATTGGCCTCCAGGAACCGCTGGTATTCCTGATTCGTGACCTGGTATTTCCCCAGCAGGAACGGCTTCGAGATGCGAACCCGGTGAACTGGCTTTTCATCGCTATATCCGGTCTCCGATCCCAAGTCGAACTCTCCCGCCGGAATGTGGATGAAAGCGATGCCAGTGCGCGGGTCCACCTGGATCTGGCCCGGCTGGAAGGTGGTGGCTAACTCGGCTGGCCGCTGTGCCCCGGCCTCAACCGTCAGAAACCTCTTGGCCCGCGCCAGGATTTCCCGCGCGGCGGCGGCCAGTTCCGCATAGGTGGTGGCTAACTCGGCTGGCCGCTGTGCCCCGGCCTCAACCGTCAGAAACCTCTTGGCCCGCGCCAGAATTACCCGCGCGGCGGCGGCCAGTTCCGCATTCGCGTTGCCGGCGAGCGGCCCGCATAACTTCAACAAGGCCAGCTCGTATTTCTGCCAGAGCATCTGCTTCAGCTTCTTGAGGAACGGCGCGAGGTCGGTGAACTCTTGGCCGTAGGAGAGGAAGACAATCCGTTCGGTAAGCGGATGCTGGGCCTGGAGTTTCGCGCGCTCGGATTCCCGGACGAGGCAGTATTGGCGGAAGATGCTTCCCGGGAACGCGGCGCGGGTCCAGGTGAGGAAGTTGCCGAAGTTGGGGTCGCTCAGGCCATCCCCACAGCCGACGAACAGGAGACTCTTAGTCATCCGCAGCGACGTCAGGACGGCTTGGGCGTGGGCGTCGTTTTTGACGGTCTCGTAGGACTTGATGCCGAGCACCACGGAGTCCGGTTGGTCATACTTGCCGTGGAGGTGGAGCACGCCCTTTTCCCGGCCGTGGAGCACCTTCTCCACCTTGACGGAGTCCAGCCAACTGACGGCGGGGAGACCGGTGGCTTGCTCAATCAGGTGGTCGTAGTTCGTGGTGGTGAACGGCAGACCGAGGGCAATCAGGGCGTCCAGCACCGCGCGGTCTTTGAGGCGGAGGGTGCCGACCGTGTCTTCCAGCCATTTGGTGAACTCGCCGGGGGCCTGGGAGTTCAGTTCACCCGCAATCAAGTCGGCCGCCGCGATCATCTCCTGCGTGGTGCCCTCGGCGATGGCG
This sequence comes from uncultured Verrucomicrobiota bacterium, assembly GCA_903847485.1. Classification (GTDB taxonomy): domain Bacteria; phylum Verrucomicrobiota; class Verrucomicrobiia; order Limisphaerales; family JAJXZI01; genus CAINDV01. The sequence goes on along the minus strand of CAINDV010001243.1, from coordinate 941 downwards.
GCCCGCTGGCGAGCCATCCAGCCGCTGGTGAGCAACTCCGCGTTCAGAGTGCCGCACCAGTCAACGCCGGAACGCAGCAGTCCCGGCCACGAGGCCGTCGGGGCGTTGCCGGAGGCGGCGACGGACACGCCGGTGCCCACCACCAGCACCGCTTCGTTCTGGGCGATGAGGTCACACAAGTCGGCTTGAGGATCGTTAGCCATGCGCGGGGAGGCTAAACCGGCGGCGCGGGGAACGGAAGGGCGTTTTCGGCGGAGTCCTTCGGCTATGTTCTCAGCGCCGTGAGGTGAGCGGCCCGCCGCCAGTGCGCTTTGCCCCGAGGACCGGCCCCACGCCTTGCCCATCGCCGACGCCCGGCGCTTCCGCCTCACCGTCTTCGCCAAGGCCCGCTCACAAGTTCCCGCCAGCAATTCTTGTCATGGCCTTGTCAACTTCCGCCGGGTGAGGGCACCCGGCCTACATCCACACAAAACCGCCTTCTTGTAGGCCGGAAAGGGGTCATACCATTTGCGCCTCGTGATTGCACCGTATTCAGCCTTGGCATGATGCACTTGCGAGGCGCAAATGGTATCAGTCCCACACATTGACACTACTGTCCTCGCCGCCACCGTTCCGCCAGCAAGTTCGACAGACTTGCCCCGGTCCCAATCGGCAATTGGAAGCTCCGCCTCCCCTTCATCCTTCAACCTAAAAAGAGCAGTTGAGCCGCAAAAGAACGCATAGAATCAATTATTTACAGGTGACAGCCGGCTCTCCAATTAGGTGGGTCTAAGATTATGCGCAAACTGTTCTCTTTGTGTTCTCTGTGTTCTTTGTGGCTAATCAACTGCTCTTTCTAGGTTCAACATTCCTTGCTTGTCCGTTTGGTTGACTAACGGGGCAAAACGCAGAGCCGCAGCGCGACAGAGCCGCTACGGAGCAGGATCAGCAGACAGAATAAT
>CAINDV010001242.1 GCA_903847485.1 uncultured Verrucomicrobiota bacterium | reverse complement strand
CGGGTCACCACGGTGAAGTTAGCCACCGGCCCGTCCACGTACGCGCCGCTCAGCGTGATCGCCAGCGCGGTGTCTTCCGCGTTGGTCAGGCTCTGACTGAAGGCTATCGGGCAGTCGTTCACATTGGTGATGGTGATCGACACCCTCGCCACCGCTGAGGTGCAGAAACTGTCATCAACGGAGAAGGTGAAGCTCACCTCGCCCGTGAAGTTAGTCGCCGGCATATAAGTCAGGTCCGGGGGCGTCCCGGTCAAAGTCCCGCTCGCTGGCCGGGTCACCACGGTGAAGTTAGTCACCGGCCCGTCCACGTCCGCGCCGCTCAGCGTGATCGCCAGCGCGGTATCTTCCGCGTTGGTCAGGCTTTGACTGAAGGCTATCGGGCAGTCGTTCACATTGGTGATGGTGATGTTGCGCGTCTGCGGGTTGCTGTCCGCAGTACCGTCATTCACTTTGAAGGAGACTGTCCGAGTCATAGGCGAAGGATTCTCGCTGCTGTTCCAATAGGTCACACTCCGGAGAGCCGCCTGGTAGTTGGCCACACTGCTGGAACCGCTCAGGGTCAACACACCCGTGCCGGAATTGTAAGAGGCCGAAATGCCGTTCTGCGGGTTGGGACTCATGGCCAGAATATCCTGCCCGCTGGCAAAGCCCGCAGTGATGCTTACCGTGCCGCTAACAAGATTGGCTGCGTTGCTTACCGTCAGGGTCGAGGTGATGGGCGTCGCCACTTGGTTCTCGGTGTAACTCAAGGCGGCCTCCTCGATATTGGCCAGCACAGGCGGCGTTACTACTGCCACCGTCCCACCCAAAATGGCGGTGTATCTTTCTCCACCCCCGACTGCCACCACGTTGCTAAACCCCGGCGGGACGTTGGTCTGGCCGTACCGGTTGTCACCCCACGCCACCAGAGTTCCGTCAGCTTTGATGGCCAAGCTATGGTTAAAACCCGCACTCACCGCCACCACGTTGCTCAAACCAGCCGGCACTATAGCCTGTCCGTAATTGTAGTTGCCTTTAGGATCCTCCGCTCCCCAAGCCACCACTGTCCCGTCGGACTTCAACGCCAAGCTATGCACGAAACCTGCCGCTATGCTCACGACATTGCTCAACCCCGGCGGGACGTCGGTCTGGCCAAAGTCGTTTTCATCATCCTTGTTGACACCCCACGCCACCACCGTGCCGTCTGCCCGCAGCACCACGCTGTGCGTGCTCCCCGCCCCGACCGCCACGACGTTGTTTATCCCACTCGGCACAGGAACCTGTCCGCTGGGAAGATAGCCCCACGCCACGGCAGTACCGTCCGCCTTCACCGCCACCCAGTGAGTTGTGCCGAGAGCCACGGCGAACACGTTGGCTCCCGCGTTCGTCAGACTAGGTGGAACATTGGTGATCCGAAGGTCGGCAGATCCCCAGACCATCAGTGTCCCGTCCGCTTTCACCGCCGCGCTGTGAGCTTCGCCCGCCGCCAACGCCAGTGGGTTGGTCAGGCCGGCTGGCACGTTTGTTTGACCTTTATTATTAGCATTATTATTCCCCCCCGCCCCCCAGGCAATCACCTTGCCAAGGGCATCGGCGGCCAGCAAGTGATAGCGTCCTGCAGCCAGCAGCACCGCATTCGTCAGTCCGGGCGGTACATTGGTCGTACCGTTCCAATCTTGTCCCCAAACCACTGGCTTGCGCCCGGTGGTGAAAAACTGCGCCAGCCCCTCATCTTTTCCCAATGGGTTACTGACCACGAGCCGAAATTGATAAAGCTCACCCGGCTGCAAGCCGGCTAACGCCACGTTTACCCGGGTCCAGCCAACACTAGCGTCCACAGCCACCGGAGCCGTGTTCGACCAATCCAACGCACCGAACACCCGCCACTCGAACCAGTAACGCTCCGACAATCCGTGGCACGCGACGATGCCGTGCAGCACAGCTTCGGTCGGACTCACCTGCGTCGGAGGTTGCGTACAGCTCAGAAAATACTCAATTTCCAGGGTCGCGGTCCCGATCAACGAGTCGTTGGTGCGGTCGCTGGCAACGTAGCTGAAACTGGTGTAAGGCTTGCCGAACTCATTGGTGAACGGGGCGAAGACCACCCGCTGCCTCGCATCGGCCACCCACGTATTGGGTGAGGTGATAGCCGTCCCCCGGCCTTCGTTCGCATACTGATACAGGGTTCCCTTGCCCGGCAAGGAGATGATCCGGAGGTAGTAGGAAGGATCGGCCCCGCTCAAAGTGATGACGCGGTCATGATTGGCCACCACCGCTACCCACTGGTTCGACGGCCAAGTAAGGAAATTCCCGGCTGCCAGGCTATGAGAAAAACCACCAGCGATAGTGACTACGCTGACCAGGACCTCCGGCACAGTGGTCTGGCCGCTGGTGTTCAACCCCCACGCCACCACCGTCCCGTTCGTCTTCAACGCCAGACTATGGCTTCCACCCGCCGCGATCGCTACCACCGTGTTCGGGTCCGTCGGCACAGTGGCCTGGCCGTAGGTATTATCTCCCCACGCCACCACCGTCCCGTCCGCCTTCAACGCCAGACTGTGGCTCGCGCCCGCCGCGATCGCCACCACCGTGTTCAGGTCAGTCGGCACAGTGGTCTGGCCGTAGTCATTCAACCCCCACGCCACCACCGTCCCGTCCGCCTTCAACGCTAGGCTGTGGCTTCCGCCCGCCGCGATCGCCACCACATTCGCCCCCACGCTGTCTAAGCCCGGCGGCACTGTCGCCTGACCGTAGTAGGGGATGCCCTCCCCCCCCCACGCTCCCACGGTGCCGTCCGACTTGAGGATAAGATCGTGCCCATATCCCACCGCGATAGCCACCACATTGGACACCCATTTTGGAGCCGGCACCTGGCCTTGGTTGTTGCCACCCCAAGACACCGCCGCGCCGTCATCTCTCAGGGCCAGCGCGGCAAACTTCCCGCAGCCCACGGCCACCACATTGGTGACGCTCGCCGGCAGATTGGTAATATCATTAGTGTAACCCCAAACCACCAGATTGCTCCCGCCGGCGGCCGTGATTGCCAGACTATTGAGATAGCCGCCCGCCACCGCCACGACATTGCTCAACCCCGCCGGCGCAGTGCTCCTGTTATCGGTGTTGTCTCCCCAGGCAACGAAGTTTCCGCCGGTAATAAACTGATGAACCGCTCCGGTCACCACCCCCACCGTGTTACTCGCCACGAGCTGATAGTGGTACACGCCGCCCGGTATCAACCCGGTGAGCTCGGCGCGGACCAGCACCACGTTACCGCTGTCGCCCACGTCCACCGGGACGGTGTTGGTCGCTGGGTTGCCGGATTGCCACCAGTCAAACCACGCCATCGTCGCAGTGCCGTTGGGCACCACCATGCCACCCAGACGGGCGCTATCGGTGCGGAGTGCGGTCGCCGGTTGGGTGAAACTCAGCGGCGTTCGCTGGGCCTGCACGATTTCCGGGCTGGCCACCATGGCCAGCAGCCCCAAGCCCCACAGCCCGGCCATGCGCCCCGCGTTCCCAGCCCGGGCAAAAGCGCGCTGAAGGGCGGAACGCCGGACCGAGACAGGGCAAGTCGGCGGACACGGGCATCGGTTCACGCCAAGTAAGCACATGGCGTCGCCGGCACAGACAGATAGCTGGTTAATCATCACATTCATGGTCGAGTTGACTACGGTAATACGTTAATGGCTCACGAGTCTCGGCGGTCGGCCCAAACCGAACCGCTGCGCTTCCAGTAACACCCGGAAGCCTCAGACTATTTCAAGCCGCCAAGCCAAGTCAAGCCGCCAAGCCAGATTTCCCGGCCCACCGCTAAGTGGAATGGCATCGCTGCGCAAACCCGTGACCCATTTGGCCCGAATCAGCAGGTTACATACCCAGACCCGCCGCCACCGGACATGACCCGCCATCGTGTCGGGGCAGCCCAGCACGCACCCGGTGCGGCGCTCAGGTGGTAACGCAAAAACCTTAATTCCTGGGCCAATTCGCTGGCCCCGATGGGAAACGAGCAGCGTTAGGGTGTCACGAGCAAACGAAGTTAGGGACACGCTGGCTTAAGTCCAAAGGGGCCGCCGGCGGCGAGGATTGGCTGCACCCGACAGGCAAACGGCCAATATTTTGACAGCAACGACAATTACTTTGACACCGCGGCGTTCACGCATCTGCCCACTGCCCGGCCCGGCGACCGGGCCATTTGCCGCAACCGTGGGCAGCGCGGGCGGCCCAATCCGTTACTCTTTTCGCGGCAAATCACCGTGCTTCCGCCGAAGGGAAACCGGCTTTACCGAAACGAAGCGCTGCGGCAGCCCAGCATTGCGGTCACCGGCCATAGGCGTCGAATAACAGCTTGGCCGTAAGCGCCAGCACCACCGCCAGGAAAACCGGGCGGATGAACCGTGCGCCGTTGCGAATTACCATCCCCGAACCCGCCCGCGCCCCGAGCCACTGGCCGGCCCCCATGACCAGTCCGGGCACGAACAACACCTGCCCGGCCACTAGGAACACGAGCAGCGAACTTAAGTTACTGGCGAAGTTCATCACCTTGGTGTGGCCGGTGGCCTTGGTCAGGTTGAAGCCCAATCCCAGCATGAACGCCATCGCCCAGAACGTCCCCGTGCCCGGTCCGAAAAAACCATCGTAGCCCCCGAGGAGCAGTCCGAACCCGAGGTCAAAGGCCCCGCGACCCATCCTCGGGGGTCGGTCCGCCGTGCCCATTTTCGGCTTGAACAACAGGACCGTCGCCACCGCCAGCAGCAGGATCGGGATCGTATGGAGCAGGAAATCCCGGCTCACCTGTTGCACCAGCAAGGTGCCCAAGGCCGCGCCACCGAAGGTGATCAAGCATCCCCGCCGGCAATCGCGCAGCGACACAACGCCCGCCCGGGCATAATGCCAGGCCGCACTGCCCGAACCGAAGACCGCCTGCAGTTTGTTGGTGCCCAGCGCCAGCCGCGGATCGAGGCCCAGGCTCAGAAGCACCGGGACTGTGATCAAACCGCCGCCGCCGGCCACGGAATCAACGAACCCCGCCGCGAACGCGACGGCGAACAGGAGTGGAAACTGCCCAAGCTCAATCACGCGGCGGAAGTTAGAAACCAGCCTTCCCACTCAAAAGCCCAAACCGCCTCCAGCCAGTCGGACATGGAAAAAGTTCCGGAGCCGCCAACGGTAGCTTCACGCGAGCGCCTTGGCCGCGATGTCGCGGCGAAACTGCGCCCCCTCGAAGGTGATCTCTTCCACCGCCCGGTAGGCCGCCGCCTGCGCCGTCGCCAGATTCTTGCCCCAGGCCGTCACGCCCAGCACCCGGCCGCCAGCCGTCACGATTTGATCGCCCACGCGAGCGGTGCCGGCGTGAAAAACCTTGGTCTGCGGCAGACGGTTCGCCTCGGCCAGCCCAGTGATCGGCCGACCTTTCGCATAACTACCAGGATAACCGCCGGAGGCCATGACGACGCACACGGCGGACTCGGGCTTCCACGCCAACTCCATCCGACCGAGTGTGCCGTTGACGCTGGCGTCCAGCAGTTCGACCAGATCGTTCTCCAACCGCGCCAGATACACCTGCGTCTCCGGGTCGCCGAAGCGGGCGTTAAATTCCAGCACCTTCGGGCCGTCCGCCGTCAGCATGACGCCGGGGTAAAGAAGGCCGCGGAAATCAATCCCCTCCGCCGCGCAACCGCGCAGCCAAGGATCCAAAATGCGCTCCTGCACCATCGCCAAACCTATGGCATCAAGAAACGGCGTCGGCGAATAAGTGCCCATGCCACCGGTGTTCAGGCCCCGATCGCCATCCAGTGCGCGCTTGTGATCCTGCGCGGTGGGAAAAAGTTTCGCCACCCGGCCGTCGCACAAGGCGTGCAGCGAAAGCTCCGTTCCGACGAGCAATTCCTGGATGACGATGGTCGCGCCGGCCGCGCCGAAAGCCCGATGGACCAACAGCGCCTCAATCGCCGTGTCCGCCTCCACCTCGCTGTGGCAGAGCAAGACCCCTTTGCCCAACGCGAGGCCGTCGGCCTTGACCGCGCAGCGTCCGCCCAAGGCGGCGGCGAACGCCTTGGCCGGAGCAGCTTCGGTGAAGTTGCCCGCCCGGGCGGTGGGGATGCCGTGCCGCTCCATGAACTGCTGCGCAAAAACCTTCGAGGCTTCAAACTGCGCCGCCTTCCGGTTCGGCCCCCAGATGCGCAAGCCGTGCTGATGAAACAAATCCACGATGCCCAGCGCCAGCGGATGGTCGGGGCCGACCACCGTCAAATTGGGCCGGTACTCCTGCACGAAAGCGAGCAGTCGGGGCAAGTCTTCCGCGTCAATAGGGACGCACTCGACCGGCGCGCCGTTTTTCGCGCAGTGTTCTTGCGCGATGCCGGCGTTGCCCGGCGCGCACCAGAGATGCGTAACGTGGGGAGACTGCGCGAGCTTCCAGGCCAGCGCGTGTTCGCGGCCGCCGGAACCGATGATCAGGAGTTTCATGTGGCGCGGATTGAATCAGGAATACCGGGGCGGCGGAAGGGTTTTTTGCAGCAAGTTCTCATTTTGGCTTGATAGGGGTAGGGAGAGCAGACCTGGTCGCCCCCCCTCCCTCCAAACCGGACCGGCGGTTCTCCCGCATCCGGCTTTCCAGTCGGTGGGTGCTCGCTCGAGAGGGAGCGGCTCTGCGCTTCGTCCCCCAAGTACGCCGCTCAGACGTTCGGTATCACCCGAGCCAATGGCACTCGGCTGATTCCACCACCGGCTAACCCTCGCGGGCACTCGCGTTGGTTTTCGTTTCCGTCTTTCTGCCCGCCGTAATTCCACCTTCCTGCGTTCCCTTCGCTCCACGGTCGTTACCCGCTTCCCAGCTACTACGGACGCTCTGACTCCCGCCCGCCAGGTTGATGGACTCTTGGCCCATTTCGCCCTCCGGCATTGGCGACGCCGGCGCGCGACCGGCGTTCAACGGCGCATGCTCCGGGGCTGGCTACGAGTTCAAGTACTTCGCCATGATGCGGCACGGCAAGGGGATACAGATGGTGACTTTCGACGGCTCGGTTCGCCCACGGCACCCGCGCGATCTTTGGCGGCTTAACTGGCACAGCCGGTTTGACCCACCCACGCCGACCGGCAGGCCGCAGGCTTCTTCCCGGCTTGGATGCCCTGACGAACCGCAATCCTTACCCGTTCCGGCGTCCACGCGGGAGGGGTGTGTTATACCATCTCTGTGAATAGACTCAAAACTCCGGAGCCGTAAATAGTAGGACAGGCATCCTGCCTGTCTAGTTGCGCTTTCAGATACGCGGAAGGCTTATTCCACAGGGCGAACCGCAACTGACCGGCTGGAAGCCGGTCCCACTACGCAAAGCCATTTTCGATTCGCAGTTCGGGCTAAACCGTATCCTTTCAGTCGAAACCGCCAAGCAAACCGCCGAGTCGCGAGGAACGCAGAGGGAAGCGCCGGCTGGCGTTCTCTCCCACCTGTCACCATACACTGAGAGCGTATATGGAAACACCTGGCGTGGTAGGGCGTGGATTCTGCCGAGCCTCAACGACAGCG
>CAINDV010001241.1 GCA_903847485.1 uncultured Verrucomicrobiota bacterium | reverse complement strand
TCCGTCCAGCGGTAAGTGGCATCGGTGGGATCGAGCGTGGGATTCGTCACCACGCCGATGGCGGAAACCTGGCTGCCCCAGCTCGAAATGGAGTAGTAGAGACAGTAGCGGCCATTGATCAACGCAATGTCCGGTGCCCAGATGTTGCCGTCGAAGGCCGGCACCGTATTCGTGGCCCAGGTCGGCGCACTGGCAAATACCTTCGGGCCAGTCGTCCAAAGAACCTTGTCCTTGGACCACTTGGAAATGATCCCCCGCCCCGAGCCGAAGATGTAATAGCGGTCCTTGCACTTGATGACGGTGGAAGGATCGTGAATGCCAATGTTGCCGCGCAATGGCGGTGCCGTCGCGGCCGGAGCCAGTGGCGGCATGGCGACTGCCAACAGAAACGCGAGCGCCGTGCCGAGTCGTACGAAACATTTCGCGCTGCCGGTGGCGCGTCGGAGAGACATGGAAGTGATACGCATGGCCCAAGGTTCCGCTAGACCGAGAAAAAAGCGAGGGCGGACAGCGCGACGGCTTGAGTTGACGCCGCTTCCCGAAAAGCGCACAGTCTGCCTCGTGCGAGATATTTAACCAGCGTAACACTAGACTATTATTGCCATGCGACATGCCCCTATGCCCGTCGAGTTGTTCGTCCAGAACCGCGAGCGCCTTCGTCAGCTCATGCTGCCGAACTCGCTCGCCGTCGTGAACGCCAACGACATCCCGCCCACCAACGCCGACGGCTCGCTCCGCCTCGTGCCCAACTCCGATCTCTTCTACCTCACCGGTGTCGAGCAGGAGGAAAGCATACTGCTGCTCTGCCCCGAGGCGCACGATGAGAAGCTGCGCGAGGTGCTTTTCCTGCGCGAGTCCACGCCGCTGCTGGAGACGTGGGAAGGTCACAAGCTCACCAAGGACGAGGCGCGCACGCTCACCGGTATCCGGCAGATCAAGTGGCTGGGCGAATTCCCGCGCGTTCTGCACCAGCTCGTATGTGAAGTCGAACACGTCTATCTCAACACCAACGAGCACAAACGCGCTGTCATCGCCGTCGAGAGCCGCGACGCTCGGTTTATCCGGCAGCTCCAGGCGCAATATCCGCTCCATGATTACCAGCGGCTTGCCCGGCTCATGCACCCGCTGCGTGTGCTGAAGTCCAACCACGAGATCGCCCTGCTGCAAAAGGCGTGCAACATCACCGGCGAGGCGTTTGAGCGGGTGGCGAAATTCGTGAAGCCCGGCGTCAACGAGTGCGAGGTGGAGGCGGAGTTCGCGCATGAGTTCATCCGCCAGTGTGCCGGTTTCGCCTACATCCCGATCATCGCCAGCGGGCGCAATGCCTGCGTCTTGCACTACATCGAGAACGCCGCCGTCTGCAAGAAGGGCCAACTGTTGCTGCTCGATGTCGCCGCGAATTACGCGAACTACAACGCCGATCTCACACGCACGATCCCGGTGAACGGGCGCTTCACCCGCCGCCAGCGCCAGGTCTATAACGCCGTGCTCCGGGTAGTGCGGCAGTCCATTGATAACCTCCGTCCCGGCAAGTTGCACAAGGATTGGCAGAAGGAAGCCGAGCAGCTCATTGAGGGAGAGTTGGTCGGCCTCGGCCTATTGACGCTACGTGATATCAAACGTCAGGATACGGATAACCCGGCGTTCAAAAAGCATTTCATGCACGGCCTCGGTCATCCGCTGGGACTGGACGTGCATGATGTCGGTTTCACCACGCTGCCGATGCAGGCGGGCTGGGTCTTCACCGTCGAGCCGGCGATTTACATTCCTGAAGAAGGCTTTGCTGTACGATTGGAGAATAACGTGGTCGTTGGCGAAGAGAAGAACGTGGATCTTATGGCGCACATCCCGCTGGAGGCGGAGGAGATTGAAGACTTGATGCAGGCGGGCAAATGAAGCGCCGGTCGGTCGGTGCCAGTCTATAAAGCGGTCGCGGTTTTGTAGCTGAAATATTTTCCGACTGAGAATAGATTGACCGCCTATGAAGCAATTGCTAACAATTGGTCGTCGGGCAACAGCGGTGACGCTGGTAGAAAACAGGTTTCCGATGAAAGCGAAACAATTCAAGGCCGTACTGGCTGGCGGGCTGGTCCTGGCGGCTGCGGCTGGCGCCATGCGTGCCGCTGAAACGGAAGGCGTGGCGCTGGCGGTCGTCTATGACACGTCGGGCAGCATGAAAGAAACGGTCACCGACTCCACTGGCCGCAAGTCCCCCAAGTATCTGATCGCCAACCGGGCGCTGGATGGCATCACCCGGCAGTTGCAGGCGTTCATCACCAACACCACCGCCGGCCCGCGCCAGGTCAGCGCCGCGCTGATCGTGTTCGCCAACGAAGGCGCACGCGAGGCGGTGCCGTTCGGCCCCTTCGATGCGGCGGCGTTCCAGAACTGGGGCCGCACGTTCAAGCAACCCGACGGCGGCACGCCGCTGGGCCGGGCGCTGACGAAAGCCAGCGAGGTCGTCCTGGCGTCCAGC
>CAINDV010001240.1 GCA_903847485.1 uncultured Verrucomicrobiota bacterium | reverse complement strand
TAGCACCCCCGGTGGGACAAACACCGTCCAACCTACCAAGATTCGGCCGGCTCGCCGCGCGCCGTTCGTAGCCCCGCCGGGCGCTCAGCCCCGCTGAGAACCCGTCACTCGCCAGTAAAGAGTGGATTGGAGAAATTCCACGTCACTGGAAAGTGGAAAAGCTGAAGTATCTGACTTCGCTGATCGTCGACGGCACCCATTTTACGCCGACCTACATTCCAGACGGAGTTCCATTCCTACGAGTCACAGATATTCAAGATGAATCGATAGACCTCAACGAGGTGAAATACATCTCGCCCGAGGAACACTCACTATTGAGCAAACGCGCAAGAGCAAGACGCGGCGACATTCTGCTGTCGAAGAACGGCACTATTGGGATAGTGAAAGTGGTCGACTGGGATTGGGAGTTTAGTTTCTTTGTTAGCCTGTGCTTGCTCCGGCCAGAAAAGAGACTCAACCCACTCTACTTCTCATTCTTCTTCGAGAGTTCGGTAGTCGAGCAACAGCTTTTTGAAAGTAGCAAGAAGACTTCCGTTACGAATCTTCATCTTGTCAAGATTCGTGAATTGCTGATTTGCGTGCCCCCGCCAAATGAACAAGGCAACATCGTTCGCTATTTGCGGTCCCGATGTTCAGATCTGATGACGGTTGTGCGCAACATCGAAACCCAAATCGCCACCCTCACCGCCTACCGCAAGTCGCTGATTCACGAATGCGTCACCGGCCAGCGGCGGGTGGGCGGATGAATTTGGTATTGCGCACGAGATTGATCAGTATGACTTTCAGCCCATGAATACCATCTCGCTCAAACTGCCGGACCGGCTGCTGGAACGTCTGGAAGCGGCGTCACGCGCGCGCGGCACCACCAAATCATCGCTGGTGCGTGAGTGCCTTGAGCAGTCGCTGGACGCCCGTCCCGCCGGCGGCAAGGCCACCTGCTACGATCTGGCCAGCGACCTGGCTGGGTCGTTGAAAGGTCTGCCGCGTGATCTGGCGACCAACACGAAGTATATGGAGGGCTTCGGTCAGTGAAGGGGGCAGTGCTGCTGGACATCGGACCGCTGGTGACCTTTCTCGCCGTCGAGTTGGAGCATCACGTCTGGGTTTGCGAGCAGTGGAAACGGCTGCACGCGCCGTTGCTCACTTGTGAGCCGGTGCTGACCGAAGCCGCTTTCCTGCTGAAGCGTGAAGGGCGGGAGACCGATCCGCTATTTGAGTTGTTGGAGCGGGGAGTGTTGCGGGTGGGCCTGGAGATCGAGGATCAACTGGCGGACCTGCGCACGCTGATGAGTCGCAACCGGGATCGTCCCATGTCACTGGCCGATGCGTGTCTGGTGCGCCTGAGCGAACTACACCGGGACTGCACGGTCTTCACGTTGGACTCGGACTTCCGCCTCTACCGCCGCCACGGCAACAAAGTCATCCCGGTGCTGATGCCGGAGAAGTGAGACCATGGCCAGAAAGAAAAAAGCGCCCGAGCTGACCTTTCAGCAGCACATCGCGGATTACCTCGTCCGCGAGCACAAGTATGCCGTGCTGGAACAGTCCGACATCACGGATACCGAACATTTCATCGCCGAAGACCAGCTCTGGGCCTTCCTCAAAGCCAGTCAGGCCGACACGCTGAAAAAGCTGGCGGACGATTACGGCACGGACGCGCGGGAGGAAGTCTTCAAGGCGCTGCGCAAGGAACTGGAGCACACACCGCTGTGGATGCTGTTCCGGCAGGGTTTGCCGGTGCGAGGGTTGAAGTTCCAACTCTACTATGCCAAGCCGCGTTCAGCGGAGAGCGCTGGCGTCAAAGGCTACGCCGAGAATCGCATCACCTTCCGCCCGCACTTCTACTTCGGCGCCGCGAACCATGAGATTGATTTCGTCATCTACCTCAACGGCCTGCCCATCGTGGCGCTGGAGCTGAAGCACGAGGCCAACCAGAACGTAGAGCACGCCGTAGCGCAGTTTGTGGCCCGCGACCACAAGCATAAGATTTTCCAGCATCCTTTCCTGTATTTGGCGGCTGACACCTCAGAGGCGAAGGCCGCCACCGACCCGCGCAAGGAGGAGAACTTTCGCGCGCATAACATGGGGCTGACTAACACGCCCACGAATGCCGCCGAGTATCCGGTCGAGTTCCTTTACCGCGAGGTGCTGTCGCCGGAGCAGTTGCTGGAAGCATTGTCGTTCTTCCTCGTCCGCGTGCCCGCGCGTGAAGCCGAAGCCGACAAACCGGCACGCCCGGCCTCCACCATCTTCCCGCGCTATCACCAAAGCCGTCTGGTGCGGCGGGTGGCGGCGGACATCACGACCCACTTCGACACGACGGGGGACATAGGTAAAAAGTATCTGGCCGACCATTCCGCCGGCAGCGGCAAGACACTGTCCATCTGTTGGCTGGCCGACCGGCTGCACAGTCTCTTCAAGCCCGGCACGAACGAGAAGCTGGTGGACATCACCTTCATCCTCACCGACCGCAAATCGCTCGACACTAACATCCGGGAGGACATGGATAAGTTCACCCACCTCAAGGATGTGGTGGGCATCGCGCACCATTCCGATGACTTGCCGCGCTTCCTCATGGAGCGGAGATCCATCATAGTCACCACGCAGCAGAAGTTTGCCTGGGTGCTGAAGGAGATTCAGAAGAACCCGGAATTGAAGAAGCTGCGCGTCGCCTTCCTGATTGATGAAGCCCACCGCTCGCAGGAAGGCCAGATGGGCGCGGCGATCCGCCTGCCGTTCCGCAAGACTGCGAACGAACCGGACGAAGACGCACCCGAAGAGGATCTCGAAGAGCAGATCGCCAAGGTCATCCGCGAGCATGACCTGAATCAGTTGTTCGTCGCCTTCACCGCCACCCCGGCACCGGCCACCGTGTCGATGTTTGGCAAGCCGTTCGACAGCTACACCGAGGCGGAGGCCATCGCCGAGGGCTACATCGTGGACGTGGCGGCGAGCATCATCTCCTACAAGACGCTCTACAACCTGCATTGCCCCATCGTCCCGCAACCGGACGAGGAGAAGCTCTACCCCAAGGGCGTCGTGTCCAAGGCGCTCCAGAATGTCGCCTTTCAGGACGACGGGCTGATCCAATACAAGGCCGAGGTGATGCTGCGCATCTTCGAGAAAGACGTGAAGCTGCTCATCGGCGGACGCGCCAAGGCGATGATCGTCACGTCGTCGCGCGTGGCCGGGCTGCGGTATTTCAATATCATCAAGGAGAAGCTCAAGGAGCGCGGTGCCGACTACAAGGTCCTCTATGCCTTCTCGGACTTCGTTCATCCGGAGACGAACGCCGCCATCAGCGAACATGCGGTGAACGAGTTGCAGTCGGGTGAATTGATCGAGAACCGCTTCGAGGGAGACGACTACCGGCTCATGGTGGTGGCGAACAAATTCCAGACCGGCTTCGACCAGCCCTTGCTCGCCGGTATGTTCCTCGACAAGCCGGTGCTGGATCGCAACGCCGTGCAGACAGTGTCGCGACTTAACCGCTGCCACCACGGCAAGAAGGATGTCGTGGTCGTGGACTTCACCAACAACGCGAAGCAAATCCTGAAAGCCTTCGCGAAGTATCGGAAAGGCACGCCGTTTGAGCCGGAGGAGCCTGACAAAGAAACCTGCCTGAAGCTGCACGCGGAGATTTTGGCCGCAGGAGTTTTCACCCGGAAAGACGCCACCGACCTGCTGATGCTGATCAAGACGGGCACGGACGCTCAGGGGCAATTTCAAGTGAACGCCCTGCGGACGCGCTTTCTGGCCAAGATCACCGATTGGGAAGATCGCAAGGCGTTCGTCTATCTGCTGGCCCGCTTCGTGAAGAGCTTCCATTTCCTCACCTGCTTCTTCACCTACTCGCCAGCGATTCAGGAGTTCGCCACTTTTGCCGAATACCTCGGCCCGCAGCTCATCAAGGCCGGAACCGTATCCGACCTGATGAAGCAGATTCGCGCCACCGTGGTCACGAAGGCGGCGGTGCAGTATCAAGGCGTGATGACCAGCGGCGGCCCGGTGAAGCTCCAACCGGGCAAAGGAAAAGGCAGCGCAGGCCCGGTGCCAGTGAAGGTGTCCGTGCAGGACGTGATCGCGCAGATCCGCGCCAAGTTCGACATCACCGACGAGGAGGCGCTCTACATCAAACAGGTGACGGAAGAGAAGATCGCCGACCCGACAATTCGCACCACTGTTCAGAAGCACCGCGACGACCAAGTCTTCTTGGAATACACCTATCGCGGCCAAGTGAACGGAGAGATCCAAGGCGCCTACCAGAACCTCAACCGCTACGATGAACTTGCCGATCCGAAATACAGGGAAACGGGCGGCATCTTCGACATCATGGCCGTGACCGTCATCCAAACCCATTTGTCCCTCGCTGCCTGAGGCCATGAGCATGACGATTCACGACATCCCCGAAGCCGACCGACCGCGCGAGAAGCTCCTGCGCAAAGGTGCGGCTGCGTTGAGCGACCAGGAACTGCTCGCCGTGCTGCTCGGCAAAGGCACAACCAAAATAGATGTGATGACGCTGGCCCGGAACGTCACCACTGTCGCTGATAAGAAAGGCCTGGGGCTGACAGTTGAGGACCTTGTGAGCCTCGAAGGGATGGGCACCATCAAGGCGATGCTTCTCGTCGCCGCGATCGAGTTCGCCCGGCGTCGCATCAAACCGGAAGGCGCGAAGGTCGTGACCCCTGCCGATCTGCTTCCGCACGTCCGCCACTACGCCGACCGCAAGCAGGAGCATTTTCTCTGCGCCAGCATCAACGGCGCGAACGAGATTCTGAACATCCGCGTGGTGTCCATTGGCCTGGTTGATCGCAGCCCGGTGCATCCCCGCGAAGTCTTCGCCGATGCTCTATCCGACCGCGCCTCTGCCGTCATCGTGGCCCACAATCACCCCAGCGGGGGACTCGAACCGTCGCCCAGCGACAGCGCCATCACCGCCCAACTCAAGACCGCTGGAGCTATTGTCGGCATCGACTTGCTCGACCACATCATTTTCAACCGGACTGGCTATTTCAGCTTCTTGGAAGCGGGAACGCTATAGGGGCAGAAGACGGAGCGGCTGCGCGTGACTGATTGGGAGCATTCGGCGAACAATGATTTCCTGCTGGTCAGCCAGTTCAGCGTCACCGGCGCGCTTTCGGCGGCTTCATCCTTCATCCTTCTTACTTGCCCGTTGTCTGGTGGTCATCAAGTTGAAGAAGCCCGGCGCGGAAGGATTCCGAATGCCGGATGACCAAGGTCGAAGGGCGGAACGCTCCTGGTGTTATCCGGGCATGGCATCGGGCGGCACCAGGCCCATTTGTTTTGCCATCTGCAAGGAGACGACCAGCCCGGTCGCGAGCTGAACCGTCGTGAAGGTGTCCATTAACTCGCTCCGGCACAGGCCTGGCTCCGAGTACTGCCGCAGGCGCAGCGCACGTTCGATCTCTGCGGCCTTGCTGCCGATGGTGGTCTTGTTGGCTTGAAACCACCCGCTGATAGCATCGAACGTAAGATGCACAGGCTGGCTTCGATCAAAGAGAAAGTTCATCCGGGCGATGACGTGGACAATCGAGGCGGCCCAGATCTTCGGTCGCCCGCGCCGGCAGTCCATCGTCTGTCGTCGGCAAAGCCGCCGCCACAGTTCCAAAGTGAATCCCGTCAATTCCGAATCGAGGTGAGTTTGGCCGAACTGTTCCAACAGCACGGCCACCTCGCTGTAACGCTCGCGCTTGTCCGTCGGAATGCGATCTTGGGAAGCGAGGCGACGCGGCTCTGCCGCTGGCAGCCGTTCTGGCAGCGAGTCGTTTCTGGACGGTTCGATTGGGTTTTCGTTCACGTCTTGACTCTATACGGCAACGAAAGGGCAGGCAAGCCTGACCACGCGGCGAAGGTCCTGCGCAAGTTGGCGGGCAACTGGACGACTAGATTGCGAAGACCTTCAAGGCCAACGGCGCGGTGAGCGAAGCCGAGGGCGACCAATGCCACGACGAAAGTGGCACGCAACTGCGAGAGTTGATACGCGGGAACCAGCGCTACGTTTTTAAGCTCATCCATAAGTTTGGTCCTGAATCCTGTAGCAGCGGACGTGAGTCCACTCAAATGTTCGGCCAAGGAGATCAGAGCCGACTCACGTCGGCTGCTAAGAGTGGAGAGGTGATGCCTGTGTTATGCGACTGGTCCGATGTGATCGTCCTCACCGACGAGGCGCACCGCAGCCAACACGCTACGCTGGCGTTAAACATGCGCGCTGCATTGCCTTAGAGCGTGTTTGAAAAGTCACCCAGCGGTAGGGCGAGGCTCCTGCCGAGCCTTTCGG
>CAINDV010001239.1 GCA_903847485.1 uncultured Verrucomicrobiota bacterium | reverse complement strand
GCGCTCCAGAACTTCCGATTCGGCTGGGGGCAAGGCCAAAAGCATGGAGGCAAGGTCTGGCTGCGCCTGGAAAAAGTTCAGTCAAATCTCATCGTGCCCCTGCCCGCGATCTCCACACGCTCTCAGATGAAGCAACCCTTCCCCCGGAGTTGACCGGGCCGTAGGGGCCGACCGTGCCGTGAAAACTGCCGTCGGCGTTCAACTGCGCGCCGCCATGGCAAAACGTGCCATGCCGGCTTTGGGCCTGGGCCAGAGAAACCGCGTATTCATTGATCCCGTGCAACACGTTCGTGTCGCCCGTGCGCAGGTAATACTCGGCGAGAAAGACGCCCCTGTAGCCGTAGTCCCAGATCCATAGCCCATCTGCCTGGGTTGGCTGTCCCGGCGCGAATCGCAGGGCCAGGTCCGCAGGTGCAATCGAGTAGGCGTAAGTCCGCACCTTGGACAGGTAATTGGTGTTGCCGCTGGCCAGCAGCGCCAGGCCCAAAACCGGATCGCCTGGGACTCCGGCATTAAACGATTTGTTCGCGATGATGCGCACGGCATTCGACAGAATCAGCGCGGACTTGGGGCAATTATACGGCGCGGTAGCACTGTAGGCGATGTTCGAAAGTGACAGCTGAATCGAAACATCATTGGTGACGCCCGCGCGCCAGCGCTTGAAATTCATCACGCCATCGCCCGCCTCGGCGGCCCCGATCGCCCAGCCGATGCTCTTGCGCGCATCATTGTTAAAGAGCGGCACCGGTGTGTTGCCTGCGCCCGTGCTCACGCCCATAATCACGTCGTTGCTGGCCATGATGCCCGACGCGGGCGTGTTGGCACCCACGGCAACCACCAGAATCTGCCAGGGTGGCACCGCAGTGATCAGGTCATCGGCGGCGGCGGCGAGCTGCCCGTAGAAATGCGTCGCCCCGTTGCGATAAAGCCACCCGCGCATCCCCGTCGGGCCCAGGTTGTAGTTGTAAGTGGTGTCAATCGTGGCGATCACACCCACTCCGGTGAGATCCGGCGCCTGCGCCTGGATTGCGCCAGGGACGGCCAGTAGCAGCGCCAACGTCAACAACGGAAAGAGTCCGCGACAATTATCTGCGGCATTTTTCATATAATGGGCACTTCGCCAACTGCCGCAGGCTAAACCGGAACTCTGCGCCCGGCGACGACCCGTTTGCGCCACTGCCGCCTTGCGGCGCCCTTTCCCTCTGTGCCCTCGGAGGACACGGCCAGGGAGAGCAAACCGTCCCAAAAGCTTCTGTCAAGGAGAGGCCGGAGGATTGCTCCTCCGGCCTTTGGATTCTTAGATCCTTAGCGGATCAGGGTCCGTTATTGGACTTCGAGCCGATAGAACCGACTCGCCGGGTAGGGCGTAACGGTATCAGCGAAGGTCTTATTGCCACCACCGGCTGTTCCGGCTCCGATACGGGTCCAGGTCGCATCCGCCAGGTTGTTCTTGTAGGTCAGCCAGTAGGTGTACCCGGCTGTGGTCGGAACATTGGTGAACGTCGGCACCCAGCCAGGCGCGATGCTGAAGCTGCCCGGCGGCAGCGTTGGCGTCGGCGGCGCCGCGACTTTCGTGAAGCTGACATCGTCAATACTGTAGCGGCCCTCAGTGTTATCGCCATTGTCATCGGCCCACACTACATATAGCGTTTGCCCGTTAGCCCAGGCAATTCCCGGCAGCTTGGATTCGACGCTCTTGGAGCCGGCCGTCGCGAGGGTAGCGTCTCCCAGCGTCGTCCAACTGCCCGGCGCGCCCGTCTTGCTCCAGTAGACGCGATAGCCAAGGATTTGTTCAGTAGCCGCATTCTCAGCGCCCAACGTGTAGCTGACCGCCAGCGTGTCGATCGTGCTGCCGGAAACATTCATCAGCGTGGCCATGAGTAGCGTTATCTTGTTACCGGTCGGGCGAGTGTAGAGCTTCAGCGTGTCCGAGCGCCAAATGGCTAACCCATACGCGGTATTGTTGGCTTGCGAATACAGTTCGCCAATAATGCTGCTGGCGTTGATGCCACTCATGACGGAGTCAATGCCGCCATCGGTGGTAACATCCCCCGCACCTCCAGCCACGGAGAAAGTGGACCACTCGGCGACCGGTGGCAGCGCGTCAAACGTCAACGGGCCCGCGCCGGAGTTGCCCACAAGGATCGGCGGTGGGGCGACCGTGACCGTCACGAGGTAGGTCGTCGTGGTCGTCCCGTCGATGACGGTGTAGGTTGCCGGGTTCAGTGCGGCAAAGGACGGCGTCGGCCGCGTGCCGCTGGCGGGAATGCACGTGCCGGATGACAACGTGAAGGTCGGCGCGAGGGTAGCCAGCTCCGTCCCGTAAGGGACGGTCACATTGATGGTTGATGTGGTCTGGTCGATCACACCCGCACGGCCGGCGGCGGTGAAGGCGACAATCTCGGCTGGACCGGGCACGGTCACCGTGCCCGTGCCTGCGGTGTCGAAGTGGGTGTCATCTTGGATTGGCGCGCCGGAACTGCTGGACCCATAGACGCCGCGACTCATCGGCGTTCCGTCGAGGGTCAGCGCGCTGACGAAGTGGGTGCCGGTGTAGTTCAGGTTGACCACGCCGGGAGAGTTGATGGTCAGGGCGCCAAAGTTGCCGAGGGAGGCCTGATCTTTGCACACCACCTTGCCGCTATTGACAATCGTGGGGCCGGTGTAAGTGTTGGCACTGGAGAGAGTCAAAGGGGGCTGGTTGTTGTTATAACTGTCATAGGTGAAGCCCCCCGGCCCGCTGATTACGCCACCGAGCGTTAGTGCGTAGCACCAAGCGGTGCTCCGGCCAAAGAAGGAGTCGGCGGCCAGGTAAATGGGCCCCCACCAGCCTCCATCATTCCAACCATTGTATTCGAAATACCTGCCTCCGTTCATGGTCAGGTTGCCCACCAGGTGCGCCCGGTATCCTTCGAGCGTGGCGCCGCTTTCAACCGTCACAGGGGCAATGTTGAAGGCAGCCGCGTTCGGAGCAAACCCGGTTTCCGCAGCGAACAAGAAGAGGGTGCCGGCCGTAACATGAGTGCCGCCAGTGTGGGAGGGCGCGCCATTGATCTGGAGCGTGCCCGAGTTGGTCTTTGTCAGGCTGCCCGGGCCCGAAAGCGCGCCATTGAATGTCAAGCTCGCCGTGCCGGTGCCGCCGACCGTGGTGTTGGTGGCCAGGCTGAGGGGGACGCTGATCGTGCATCCGGCGGCGCTGTTCTGATTGAGCTGTGGCAGGGTGGCGCCGTTGGCGGTGAACGCCAGGCTGTTGCCCGCGAGCGTTAGCACGGGGCCGCCCAGGTTGAGCTGGTTGAGCTGGTAACCGGAGTTCAGGTCGTTGGTGACGCTATAAGTCCCGGCTGTATTAAAATTAAACGTATAGCTCGGCCGGCCACCGCCGACCGGCGCCTCGCCGCTGGCAAGCTCGTTAATCCAATTGGCCGCGATGCTCCAATTGCCTGACCCGGCATTGATCCAGGTAAAGATATCGGGCAGAACGGCCTCGCTGACCATCACCCGGTAGGCTTGGGTGGAACCGTTCTCGGCGGTCACGGTATAGGTCTGCTGGATGGTGAAGTTGTGGGGGGTGCCCGAAAGCGGCGAGCCTGCGGCGCCGGGGGAAACCGTGTAGGTGGGGGCCAGTGACGTCCGATCCGTGCCCGGCGGCACAACCAGGGTGATATTGGTGCCCACAATCGCGGCGTTCCCCAACACGCCGAAACTGAAGGTGAGTATGTCCTTGAAGGAGCTCAGAGGAACCCTCACGACGCCGGTGCCGGTAAAGTAGGTATCATTTTTGTTGGCGGCGGGCGATGCGCTGGAGCCGTAGGTTCCGGAGGTCTGCGCCACCCCACCGAGGCTCAAGATGGCGACGTTGTGTTCGCCGGTGTAATTCAGATTGACCTTGCCAGAGCCGCTGATGGTCAAGGTGCCGCCGTTGCCCAAGGCGTCAGGGTTGTTGCATTGCAATGTGCCAGCCGTGACGGTGGTTGGGCCGGAGTAGTTGTTGACGCCGGAAAGGGTCAAGGTGTTAAAACCTGTCTTGAGCAAGCCACCGGTTCCGCTGATGGCACCGCCCAAAGTCACAGTACCCGCATTGCCAGATGCAGCAGCACTGGTCAGAATTGCGTTGAGCGTGACGGGGCCGTTCCAACTGGCGCCCCACCCGTTGTCACTGGCGATCGTCCCTCCGTTCGAGATCAGGGCGTTCGTCTCGGTGATTCTGTCAAACCGGATGGTGCCACCGTTGAGCGTTACCGGTCCCGTTCCCACAGTGCCCGTGCAGAGTGGACTGAGCCCAGCGTACATGCCACCCAGATGAAGCGTGCCGCCGTTCACGATGGTTCCGCCGCTGTAGGTGTTGGCGACCACAGTGCCAGAGTCGCTGACCAAACCATCGATTGCCAGCGTCCCGGAGCCGGACTTCATCAGCGAACCCATTGCGATGAGGCCTCCGCTGAACTTATAGTTGACGGGGCTGTCGTTGGTCACGGTGGTGGAGAGGGGAAACACGGCTGACGGGATGTTGATCGTGCCGCCGACTCCCGTTGCATCGAAGATTACATTGTAGGCATTGGCAAAGGGCTGGGGCGTACTGGTGGTCTGGCCGATCCAGTTGGGGTTGGTGAAGTCCCAGTCACCGCCGCCGCCGGCGCTCCAAACGAGGGCAGACTCCGTTGCCACCCTGGCCGTCACGATATAGCTCTGGGCAGTGGTGCCATCCTGGGCCGTGACCGTGTAGGTCTGGGGCGAGGTGAAGTTCTTAGTGGTGCCCGAAGTCGGCAGGCACGTGGCAGCGAAGGAGATCGTTAAGGTGGGCGCGAGGGCCGCCACCGCAGTGCCATACGGCAGGTACCAGTCCACGGTGCCGGGGGTGATGACGGCGACGCTCCCGGCCACATTGGCCCCGAAGGTCAGCATGTCACAGGCCATGCTCGGGGGGGCCACGGTGACCGTCACCGAGTAGTCTCTGGTGGCGGTGCCACCTCCAGCCGTCACGATGTAATGCACCGGACTGGTGGTGAAGTTCGGGGTCGGGACGGCTCCGTTTGTTTGATTGCAGGTCGCCAAGGGGGACAGCGTGAAGGTCGGCGCGAGGGTCGCCATCGCGGTACCAAACGGCACGGTCCAGGCCACGGTGCCGGCGGTGGGGCTCGTGGCGGTGATGACGGCACTGCTCCCGGTGACGTTGGCGCCGAAGGTCACAATCTGCGCGCCATTGTCCAAATTGTCCAAAGTCCAATTGACAACAATGTTGGCTGCCGGGGTATTGGCATATCCAGCCAACTGAATGTAATAGGTGGTGCCAGCGGTCACCGGCACGGTCATGGTTTCTTGATACCCAGTATCTTTCGGTGTGTCACCAAGCGGCGTGAGTGCGTTCAACGCCGCCCCGCTATAGATGCCAAGTATGGCATCCCATTCACCCGCAAGGAGGTCCGCTGACCCGAAGGTGTCCACGGTGAGCTTGCCGGTTTCCGGGCAGGTCCATTTGAACCAGACCGTGTTGGTAGCCCCGGGATTGGGTTCGCCAGCTTGCAAGGTGGCGTCGATAGTGTCGGTGCCGGACTGAGTGCCAGTAGCACCCGGCAGATCAATGGCATTGGCAAAGTTGTCGTTCGCCGGGGCGGCGTTCGCGGTCAGCCCTGATCCAATAACCACTGCCGCGCTTACCGCCAAACCGACGATGAGCCGTTTCAGGGTACTTCTGGTACTCCCGTTGGTTAGTAACGTTTCAATTATTCTTTTCATATATGCCTTTGTGCTTGGGGGGATCTGCTCTTCGCTATTCTACAGGTCTATTTTGTGTTGTGTTGAACTGCTTTGGAACAGCGCTTACCTCCGCCAGACAAGGCGGAGGGGCCGCCCGAAACCGATACACCGGGCCGGCCGGTTCACGCTGTTCTTGAATCGCACCGGGGACATTACCAGATGTCCATTGGGCTGGGAAGATGTATTTCCTGGAAAACTAGAGTAAAAGGTTCCACAGTTTAGCCATGCAACAACTGCGCCGTGTTTCCCTCCCCGAGCAAACCGCCGCGCACCTGCGCGAGGGTTTGCGCCGGGGCCATTGGCGCGGTACGCTGCCCGGCCTGGCCCGGCTGGCGGCGGAACTGGATGTCTCCACCAAGACCATTCAGGCGGCGCTGCGGCAGCTCGAAGGCGAGGGCCGCAGCCGCGCCATCCTCCAGCCCAGGGCGGCCCGCCAGAGCCTGCGCGTGGGCGATCGTTTTCATGCGATGCTGCTCGGAAGCATCATGTGAGGAACTCGGCCATAAACAATTCGCCATAGAGGCCCTGTAGGAGCCGACGTAAGGAGGCTTGGAAAACACCTAAAAACAAGCCTCCTTACGTCGGCTCCTACAGGGTTTGAAGCGAACCTATG
>CAINDV010001238.1 GCA_903847485.1 uncultured Verrucomicrobiota bacterium | reverse complement strand
GAGTTTTTCCTGGCGCGCAAGCTAGCAGGAAGGTGGATTTAACGCTTTGAAACTGCTACCGGCCAGGGCTAGCCGGGCCGCCGTGTGGCCGCCCGACTGGCCGTTTAGCAGGCTTCCAACGGCGCTCAGGTTGCGTCCCCGCAGAGCCCTATCCTCCGCTGAAGCGGGGGGACTTTGCGGGCCGGTGGTCGCGTGCCGCAAGTAAAACCTCGGCTGACCTGTGATTATTCCAGTTTTGATCGCACCACGACAGCCAAGTCGGCGCTGTCGCCGCGCTGGCCCAAACTCAGCGCTGGAACACTAACACCAAAATCCCCGCGACGAGCAGTCCCGCCAGCACCGCCAGCGTGATTTTAATCCAACTCTTCGGATACAGGCCGGCAATGGTACCAGTGTAGCCGTTGATCACCACCTGAAAGTTGCGCGAGCCATAGTGATATGTCAGCAGCCAGAGGGGCGCGAGGATGTGCTTGAAGGTTTGGCTGGAGTAATCGGTATTAACTTGTAGGTTGCGATGGGTGTCGCCGGGCACCTGCGCGGCACATAGGTTGTAAGTCTTGGCATCCATCCCCTCACGCGCCCGTTGGGCCGCGGCGACAAGGTCTATCTGGTAGCGCTCCACGACCCAGCCAGAAAGAAAACCGGCCCGGTAAGGAGTGAGTTCTTGTGTCGGAAACGGCTCGACCTTGCGCAAGAGTGTGGCATCCACGCCACGCGAGGCGGGCACTAACTCGTCGTCAAAAAAGTGATCGAGCGAACCGGCGCTGGGCACCCAGCGGGTCTTCTGCACCTGGCGAGTCTGGGTCTTACCTTCGGAGTCTCGGTAAGTCTCGGTCTCGTAGTAGTGGTAGCCAGACTCAGCGGTCCAGTCCGCGTGGACCTGGGCGTCAAAGGTCCAGTAAGGGATGTAGAGACCCTTTACTGTGTCGGTAAGGGCGGCGTTCTTTAGTTTGTTCGGGGCGAACCACCGGCTGCCGTACCAGCGTCGGATGCTCTCTCGCACCTGAGTTTCGCTGACCTTCATCGGCAGCAGGCTTTCCGGACGGAAGGCTTCCTTCACCTCCTCGTATGGCACCAGCGCCGACGAACCGCAGAAATCGCAGCGCTGCCCGACGCGCGCGGCGTCGAACACCGAGATGGCCTGGCAGCTTTGGCAGCGGACGGACGTCTTCTGCGCGTCCCAGCCGCGCTGGTCATCCGGGATGTTTCGCAGCGTGGCAACAAGGTCGTGCTCTTTGATGACCTCCTCGCCGGTGGCGGTTAGTTCGACTTGTGCGGGCGAGGTCACACCGCAGAACGGGCAGACGAGTGCCTTCTTGGCGGGGTTCCATTGCGCCTCGCCGCCGCAGGCGGGGCAGGCGAACTTCTTCTGGGCGGTGGCTTCAGACATAACTGCGGGGGTAGCCTAGTAAGCCCAATACCAGACGACCACGATGCCGGTATTGTGGCAGTCGGAGTGGGAAAGGTTGATGAGGATGCCCGGCGGCAAGCTCCCGGCAAAGGCCGCCGCTTTACCGAATAACTCTTCCCAAGTCATGGTCACGCCGCCGCGAAACATTTCAAATCGAACTTCCCGGCGTGCGGGAAGACCGTCTCTGCTCGGTGGTTGGGATGGAGGAAAGACAGGGTTCATGGCAGGTTTGAAGGAAGGTAGTTTGCCTCTGCGCGGAGTAAGTTGGCAGGGTAGGCCAGGCGCATCACGAATGGCGCGCCTTGGATGAGCCAGAAGGCGAGCAGCAGCGGCCAGAGGGCCATGAAGCTCATGCCGAGGAACCCCAGAAACGAACGGCCAAAGAGCGTCACGAACGCACTGAGGCGCGTCGTTGGGAGGGCGGCCAGCCCGTGGTAGAGGAGGACCAGTCCGAGGAGGCGGACAGCGAGTAGGAAGAGGTTGTGGGGAGGCATAGGCTCGGCACGAAACTGGTCAGGCAAGTATTCGACAGGCATCGGCCAGTTAGAGAAAAGGCCACCACCGCTGGAGCCATTCCGAGATCTTCTTCCAGGCGACCTCGCCCCACTGGCCGCACGAGTAAGCAA
Organism: uncultured Verrucomicrobiota bacterium; assembly: GCA_903847485.1. Classification (GTDB taxonomy): domain Bacteria; phylum Verrucomicrobiota; class Verrucomicrobiia; order Limisphaerales; family JAJXZI01; genus CAINDV01. The sequence goes on along the minus strand of CAINDV010001238.1, from coordinate 4,689 downwards.
AGCCTAAGGCGATGGCTGCAACGACACCGAAAGCGTGCCAACCGGCCAAGCCAAGCCAGCCGGCTATCGAAAGCCCCGGACCGGCACCAAAGACCAGCCCCGCCCCGAAGTGAATCCAGTAGTGGTGTGGGCCACTGATATAATCATCGTGCTTCTTCACAGAGGTCTAACCTGGTTTCCTCCCGATGCGCGAGTTAGGACTTCGAGAAATGACCCAAGCCGCCTAGTTTCAACTCTTCAAGAACTCCTCCAGTGCCACTCGTGTTATACGCCAGGCGGTGCCGATCTTCTTGCCCTTGAGTGAGCCATCTGCTAGCGCCGTAAGCACGTCGCTTTCGCTAACTCCGAGAACTTTTGCCGCGTCAGCGGGGCTAAGTAGCTCCGGCAGGCCACTGACTGGAGCCGCCGGAGATGCGGTCGCGGAAGACTGCGGTGAAGGCACCGCAGCCGCAGGCGTAGTCTGTCCCGCACTCATGGCGGCCATCATCTGCTGGCCCATTGCCAGGCCCGCGCCGAGGCCAGCCGCGGTACCCGCCATGCCACCAGCCTCACCGCCGCCTTTGGTCATGGACTCGGCCATCTGGAACTTCACGTAGTCGTTGAGATTGCCCACCGCGGCCATGCTGCTGCGCTTGTCAATGGCTTGCTCTACTTCGGGCGGGAGCGAGACGTTTTCGACGATGAAGGTCGGAATCTCGAGGCCATACTTTGCCGTGATCTGCGGGTTGATGAGTGGTAACAGCGCCTCGCCTAGCTCGGAGTAGCGCGCCGCCAAGTCGAGCACAGGCACCTTGGCGGTGGCCAGTGCGTCGGTGAACACGCTGACAATGCGGGAGCGCATGGTGTCGGCAAACTCGTCGAGCCGGAAATGGTCGTCCGTGCCGGCGACTTCCTGTAGGAACAGCTTCGGGTCCACCACGCGGAAATCGAAGGTGCCGTAGGCCCGGGCACGGACGATGCCAAAATCCGGGTCGCGCATCATGATCGGGTTGGCCGTGCCCCACTTGTTACCAGTGAAGAGGCGCGTGGTGACGAAATAGACATCCGCCTTGAACGGCGACTCGAAGCCGTATTTCCAGCCTTTGAGTGTGGCGAGGATCGGAATGTTGTCGGTGGTAAGCGACCACTTGCCCGGCCCGAAGGTATCGCCGAACTGGCCGAGATAGACGAACTGTCCGACCTGCGATTCGCGGACGATCAACTGCGCGCCTTGTTTGATCTCTTTGTCCTCATCGGGGAAGCGCCAAGAGATGGTGTCGCGCGAATCGTCCTGCCACTGGATGATTTCCAGGAACTGTGTCTTGAGATAACTCATCAGGCCCATAGGTGTTCTTTCGTTAGAGTTGCGGGCGTATCATTCACCGATCCGCGACATCAGGAAAGTATTTTTTCTGGCGGGGATTATACCTAACCGCAGTCGGCGACGGGGCCTGACTCCGGCATGTCTGACATTGGTAGTGACATAAAGAGCCGCAGAGCCGAGCCTTGGACGACCTCCCCGCCAGAATCGCAGACCCGGTGCCAAGGGAACAGGTTGGCGTAAGGCGAACCGAATTCCTGGGGCGAAGACGGGCGAATAAGATATCCGCGCTCCTAGCGCAGGGTTTCCACCTGGATGCGCGCCGGATCGTTCACGCCGAGTTCAAGCAGCGCGGCGTTCTGGTAAAGGTCCAGGTTGGCCCCGGGCTGGGATATCCCGGCGCGCTGGCGCTGGCGCTGGAGTTCGCGGATGGACAACACATCCAGCGCCACCGGGTCGTAACTGAAGCGGAGCTGGTTGAGCGGGACGGCGTAATGCAGCATCGCCGACTTGCTGCCCACGAACTGGCAGATGAGCGCGTCGGTGATGTTGAGCACGACGTGGTCGTAGAGCGCCGGCAAGCCGTAGATTTCCGGCACCACCACGGACATGCGGTGGCCGCCCATTTCAAAGCGCAAGGTGTTGTCCACGCTGCCCAGCGCCAGGCTGTAGAGGTGGCCGGTGACGCCCGCCAGCTCGTTGTTCAACAGCGGGCTGAGGTTGATGATCTTGGTGAGATCGCGCGTGAGCAGTTTGGAGACAAAGGATTTTCGCCCGGTCAGCCGGCCCGTTTTCTGGCCAAACTCGGCGTCGCTGAAAATCAGGTTCCCGAGGAGCGAGTTTTCATAGAACGTCCCCATGTCGAACCCGGCCCCGGTGCTGCTCTCCACCCGCACGCCGTAACTGGTCGCGAGGTGGCCATACCCGGCTTCTTGCAGATCGTCATAGCGTTTGTCCCACACCACGATGTTCGTCGGCGACTGGCCCGCTTCGATCAATCCTTCGACCACCGCCGCCACCAGCGCCACCCGCGTACCCGCCAGCGGTCCCGCCGCCGAATACACCTTCAGCCCGACGACGTCCTGCGGCGACACGAGGCTCCGCCACGCCGCTTTTGCCGTCGCCTGGCCGGTCAGGTTAGTGATCCCGCGCGCCACCATAGTTCGCACCCGGTCGGCGCGCGGCTGGAAAAACTCCGTCGCCGCTGGATCCTCAGCGATGACGACGCGAGCCGTCGGGAGCTGGTTGGTGCCGGACGGCGGCGCCGCGTGGCCGGCGGCCAGGCTCAGAACCAGCCCCGCGGCGGCCCACAGCCAGCGGAACCCGGGTGATGTAAATGGTGTGTTTCTTGACACGTCAGGGCGCGGATGTTACCACCAACCCCGATGCTGAAAAACAAAAACCGGGATCCCTTCCCGCCGGTGGCGGTGGGTGCGGGCGGGCTGCTGCTCGCCGGACTGTTGCTGACCGGTTGCCACCCGCCCGGAACCGCCGCGCTGCTGGACGGCAAAAAGCTGCTCGATCAGGGCAAAGCCGCCGCCGCCGTCGCGCCCTTGACCGACGCCACCGCCATTCTCAAGACCAACGCCCTGGCCTGGAGTTACCTCGGCCTCGCGCACCAGCAGTGCGGCCAACTCAACGAAGCCGTCAATTCCTACGGCCAGGCTTTGCGCTACAACCGGGATTTCAACGAGATCCACTTCAACCTGGGCTGCGCGCTGCTGGACTTGGACCAAGCCGACGCCGCCAAAGCCGAGTTCATCGCCTACACCTTGCGACAGACCCGCGACCCGCAGGGCTGGCTCAAACTTGGCCAGGCGCAGGTCCGGTTGCGGGATCCCGCCGCTGCCGAGAAAAGCTTCACCGAATCCCTCCGCCAAGGCACCAACGCCCCGGCGTTGGACGGGCTGGGCCAGATTCAGGTCCAGCGCACCCGCTTCCGAGACGCCGTGCCGTATTTCACCGCCGCGCTGAAACACGACCCCGCCTGCCGTTCGGCGCTGCGCAACCTCGCGTGGGTCCAGTACCAAAACCTCCGCAACTATCCGGCGGCCCTCCAGGCTTTCCGTGAATACACCGCGCTCAAACCACCACCGTACGACCTCGACCTGGCCCGCAGTGCCCTGCGCGACCTGGAGCAGAAACTCGCGCCGCTGCCGCCGCCCGTCCCCATCGCCGTCGTCGTGGCGGCTCCGCACACCAACGCCGCCAAGCCCGTCGCCACGAACCCCATCGCCGCCCCGCCCGTTCGGCCCACGGTTCCCATAGTCGCCGTCGCGCCACCGGTCAGGCCCACGCCGCCGCCCACCAACGCCACGCCCGCCCCCCGCGCCCCGGCCACGCCGCCACGCAGCGAGCTGCCGGTCGTGCAATTGCCCGACGCGCCCGACCTCAAGCCCGCCGAAGATGTGCCGGCACCGGTTCCTGCACCGGAGGTCGTGGCTCCGCCCAGCCGCCCGCCGCCCACCCCGCCCGAGACCCTGGCCGCCACCCCGGCCGAAGAGCCTAAGAAAAAAGGCTTCTTCGCCAAACTGAATCCCTTGAATCTCATTCGCAAAGAAACCAAGCCGGCCAGTACTTCCAAGCCGGCTCCCACGCCCACCGTGCCTCCAGCCGCGCCGGTTCCAGTCGCGGTTTCGCCGTCCACACCGGAGGCCAATCCGCTGCCCACGACCGCTCCCCTCGAATCTCAAATCTCAAATCTCAAATCTCAAATCCCACCCGCGCCACCGCCGATCCCGCGTTACACATATCGGCATCCCGCCCCGCCGATCTCCGGCAAGCGCGCCGAGGCAGCGCCGCTTTTCAACGCGGCCATCCAGTCCCACCAGGCCGGCCGCCCCGCCGAGGCCCTCGAGAACTACCTCAAGGCCGCGCAGGCCGATCCCGCATTCTTTGAAGCCTGGTACAATCTCAGCCTGATCTCCCGCGACCTCGGCCAGACCGGGAGTTGCCTGACGGCCTGCGAGATCGCGCTGGCCCTCAAGCCGGACTCGGCGGACGCGCGGTTCAACTTTGCCTTCGTCCTGCGCGATGCGGGCTACCCGCTGGATGCCGCCGCCGAACTGGAAACACTCCTCGCGCAGAATCCCAATGACATTCGCGGTCATTTGGCGCTCGCCAATCTCTGCGCTCAGAAGCTGAGCCAGCCCAAGCGTGCCCGAACCCATTACCTCAAAGTCATGGAACTCGACGCTCGCAATCCCCAGGCCGCCAACATCCGCGACTGGCTGGTGGCGCACCCCGGGGGGGAAGGATGAAGGATGAATGAAGAATGAAGAATGAGGGCCGAAGCCGCGGCTTGGGGGCTTTCCAGTTGGCGGTGCCATCTCGGCCCGCAGACTTGGAGCGCCGGCCTCCGGCCCGGCGCGCTGAATTGGGATTGATTC
>CAINDV010001237.1 GCA_903847485.1 uncultured Verrucomicrobiota bacterium | reverse complement strand
CGGCGTGTAAGCGCAGTAGCGGATGGGAAGCTGGCCTTCCTTCAGAATCTCTTCCCGGTGGATGTTCGCCACCGGCGTCTCCGCCGTCGGGATCAAATACAGATGCCCCAACTCCGCCTGGTCGTCGCCTTCCGCCACGCCGTAGTATTGGTCCTTGAACTTGGGAAACTGCCCGACGCCTTCGAGGCATTGCGGCCCGACCATCAGCGGCGGCGACACCTCGGTGAAACCGTGCTCCGTCGTGTGCAAATCCAGCATGAACTGAATCAGCGCCCGCTCCAGCTTCGCGCCCCAATTCGTGTAAAGCAGGAAGCCGCTGCCCGAGATTTTCGCCGCCCGCGCGAAATCCACCAGCCGCAGACTCTCGCACAACTCGACGTGCGTCTTCGGCTTGAAGCTGAACGCCGGCGGCTCGCTGAACGTGCGGATCACCGGGTTGTCCGCCGCGCTCTGGCCCAGCGGCACCGAGGCGTGGGGCAAATTCGGCAGACGCAGCATCAACTGTTCGCGCGCCGCCTCGACCTCCGCCGACTGCTTGTCCAGCGCCGCGATCCGGTCGCCCGCGTCCCGCGTCTCCTGCTTTTTCGCCTCCGCCTCGGCGAGCTTCTTCTGGCCCATGAGCGCGCCGATTTCCTTGGAAACCCGGTTGCGCAGGGACTTCAACGACTCCACCTCCGCCAGCAACTTGCGCCGCTGTTCGTCGAGTTGGAGCAATTCATCCACCGGCTGCGCCGCATCCGCGCTGCGGCTGGCCAGCCGCTCGCGCACGAAATCCGGCTTCTCGCGTAGCAATTTAATGTCAAGCATGACGCCGGAGCATAGAAACCGCCTGCCAGCGCGGCAAGATGGAACGGCGCGGCGGAAAGCTATTTCAGGCGGGTTATGCCACCGTCAGACGGTGGGTCCCAGATCCACATAACTGGCCTGGATGAATTCGCGGATCAGGTCCAACTCCGCGTGACCAGCGATGGTGTGGTCCTTGGCGAACTCACGCCACCGGAGATCCAGCCCTGCGGCTTGGAGGGTCGTAATTTGCTCGCGCGTCCGGGCGATGGGCAGCAGCGGATCGAGCGTGCCGTGGGTGAGGAGGAAGCGTTGTTGCCGGGCGACCGGAGAGAGTTCTTTGACCAGAGTTTCAGGTTCCGAAACGTAGCCGCTGATGCCGACTATGCCGGCGAAGCGATGCGGATACCGGCAGCCGACTTCGATGGCCATCAGACAACCCTGGGAAAAGCCGCCGAAGACTGTCTGGTCCGTGGGGAAACCCTGGACGCGGAGGGCATCAAGCCGATCGAAGAGCAGGGCGGTGCTGCGGCGGATGGTTTCCGCCGGGTGGCCGTCGAAATCGTACCAAGAGTAACCGCCGTAGTAAGGATCGGGCGCGTTGATGAGGGCGAAGTTCAGCCAGGGCAGGTCGAGCATTTCGGGCAACCAGAGGTAGCCGTTGATGCTGTCGCCGAGACCGTGGAGCATGACCATGAGCCGGCTGCTGCCGGCTTGGGCAGCGGGAATGAATTGCATGTGCAACATGGGTGCATGGTGGCCGGACATCCGGCGCAAGGCAAACGGAGTTTGTTCCGCCACCGGCGCAAGGCGCTGGTCGGGAGCGTGGTACCTACGCCATTCGACCGCAATGATCTTGGAACCAAGCCCTGCGCCAGCCCCGGCGCTGACCGCCCGCAGAAAAACCTACCCATGAACCGGAGCGTGCTGCCGGCATCTTGCCGGCAGATCGGGGGCGCGGCACGGACGACAAGGTGGCGGCAGCACATTGGTTCATGGCCGGTGAGCAGGTCCGAAAGGAACCGGGAGCTTTCCCTGACTGGGCGGGAAGCGGCGACCCGAAGGGTCGTCTGCCCACCGTTGCGGCGTACAGAAACGTTGAAGACAGAACAACTCGAGATAGAAAATTTTCCCATTATTCTGTCTTAAAAAAGGAGGTGGCCGGACGCCTCTCCATGAACCTGCCAGCGGAGCGCCGACCTTCTTGTCGGCTTGGACGCCTGCGGACGCCGAGGCCGACGAGAATGTCGGTGCAGTGGAACAGGCGTCCAGCCAATGGGTGTCAGGCTAAGCGGTAGCAGGTAAATCTTTGATTTTACGACGGATGAGGTAACAGGTTGGGCTGCTGACCGGCGTCCGGGCGATGGGGGATTGCGGAGGCTGGCGGCGGCGGAAGGGAGCGGGCCGCGTGCGGCGGCAGCCAGCAGATCCCACTGCCATCGTTTGGGAAAGGCGCGGCGCGGCGGGGCCTGGTCATCGCGCGTGGCCCGGCGCGGCCGGTAAGCGGCCACGAACCGGTCGCTGGTGGCTTGGTAGGCCGAGACACTGGCGTGGTGAAAGCGCGGCCAGACCTGCTCTTGCCACAGAGGGTTGAAGTCTATCATCGCACACTCAAGAGCGGCTGTCGGATCGAGGACCGGCAACTGGGTGGGGCCGACTCACTGGAGAGTTGCCTAGCCATTGACATGGTGGTGGCGTGGCGCGTGTTGCATTTGACCAAGGTTTCGTTCGGCTGCGAATTTCCGAAGGCTGGCGCGGGCCGCACGAACCAACCGCTTGACAAAACCACTCCCTTTCGGTAAACTGCCACCACAAACAAAACACTATCACTATGACAACACACCCCATGCATACCACGAAGGCGAACCTCGCCGGCCTGGGCTGGCTCACGAATGTCGGTCTGCTGTTCGCCTTACTCGTTCACGCCAGCGCCTCGGCCGCCGACATTGCCTGGACTAACACCGCGGGCGGCAACTGGAACGTCGTCGCCAATTGGAGACCCAACCAAGTGCCCGCCGCCAGCGACACTGCGGTCATTACCAACGCCGGCACCTACACCGTCACCCTCAATGCCAGTCCAACGATCGCCGGCCTACTACTAGGCGGTACCAGTGGCCGGCAGACCTTCGCTATGGCCGCCAACACCCTCACCCTCAACGGCGCGGGGCAGGTGAACTCCAACGGCCAATGGAATCTCGCCGGCGGCACCTTGAGCGGTGCCCATGTCGTCACCGTGGAGGGCACGGTGAACTGGACCGGCACCACCCTCCAAAGCGGCTCCGTCCTGTCCCTGACCAGTAACGGTCTTCTGAGTGTCACCGGCACGTCGGTCAAATACTTCTACGGCGCGATCACCAATGCCGGCCGGATCACCTACGCCGACGCGGGCGAATGGCGCTGCTCCGATGGGCAGTTGCATAATCTAGCCGGCGGCGTGTTCGACTTTCAACGGGACGGAATGCTGGATAGTTATTCGGGCACTCCTTTGCTCGTGAACGCCGGCATCGTGCGGAAATCCGCCGGCAGCGGCACCAGCACCTGTGGCTTGCGCATTCTCAACTCTGGCCGGCTGGAGGCGCAGCTCGGCACCCTCGCTTTTGCGTCAGGCAGCGTGTTCAGCACTGGCACTGTCTTCGCCGGTCTTGGCACTAATACCTTGCCGACTGGCGCGGTCAGTTTCCAAGGCGAAGTAGTTTCTGAGAACCTGCTCTGGAACGGTGCCTCTCTCGCCGGCACCAGCACCTTGTCTGGCATTGCCAACTGGAGTGGTGGCATCCTCGAAAGCGGTGCTTCCCTTACCGTGGCCACCAACGGCCACCTTCTGATCAGCGGCAGCAGCCTCAAGTATTTGAACGGATCTCTTACCAATGCCGGTACCGTCATTTTCGGTGGCACGGGCGACTGGCGGTTCAACTATAGTCTCGTTCATAACCTCCCCAGCGGACTTTTCGACCTTCAAGGCACCGGCCAACTCGCGCTTTGGAGCGGCACCCCGGGCTTCATCAACGAAGGCACGTTGCGTAAGTCTGTCGGTAGCAGCACCACCACGATCGGGCTGTCCATGATCAACTCCGGCCGGTTGGAGGCCTTGGTCGGCAGCCTGGCCTTTCCCACCGGTGGCTTCTTCAAGAGTGGTAGCACCTTTGCTGGCGCTGGCACAGTCGCGTTAACCGGCGGGACTGCCACCCTCCAAGGCGACCTCACTTCCGAAAATCTGCTCTGGAACGGTGCCACCGTGGCGGGAACTGCGACCTTGGTAGGAACCGCAGTCTGGAACAGTGGCAGTCTGGACGCGGGAGCATTTCTAACCATTCAGACGAACGCCCAACTCGTGTTGAATGGCACCGGGGTCAAGTATCTGAACGGCTCCCTGACCAACGCCGGCACGCTCAGCTTCGCCGGCGGCACCTGGCGGTTCAACAACAGTCTCCTGCACATCGCCGCCAGCGGCGTGCTGGACATCCCCTGGGACGGCACCTTGTCGCTCTGGAGCGGCACGCCCACACTGGTGAACGAAGGCATCGTGCGGAAGTCCGCCGGGACCGGCACCGCAACCATCGGTGTCCGCCTCTTCAATTCGGGGATCCTGGACGCGCTTTCCGGCACGCTGGTTTGCGCGTCTGGCAGCCGCTTCAATGACGGCACGCTTTTTACCGGGGCCGGCACCAACTTGTTCGCCAGTGGCACACTCACTGTCGCCGGACACCTGCGGTCGGACAATGCCGTTCTCGGCGGTGCTACGCTCGAAGGCACCGGGAGCTTCGAAGGCAGCCTGACTTGGTTGAGCGGCTCCATCGCTGCCAACATGTCCCTCACCATTCCCACCAACGGCCAGCTTAACCTGCTGGGCAGCGGCCTCAAGAACCTCAGTGGCGGACTGACAAACGCCGGGTTGATCAATTGGATCGGCACGGGCGATGTCCGGTTCAGCGGCGGTTCCTGCCACAATCTCCCCGGAGGACTCTTCGACTGCCGGAATAATGAGAGCCTCGTGCTCTGGACCGGACAACCGGTATTCGTGAACGAAGGGACTTTCCGCAAGTCTGTCGGCACTGGCACCACGACCTGTCAGCTCGCATTTATCAACCGCGGTGCCGTCGAGGTCAACACCGGTCGCGCCTTGTTCTCCAGCGGCTTCACCAACGCCGCTGGCATCATTCGCCTCGGTGGTGGCGTCCTCCAACTGACCCGGTCACTCGCGCTCGCCGGTGGGGTGCTCACCGGCTTCGGCACTGTCTCCAACGCCGTCATTAACACGGGTCGCGTCAGTCCCACCGGCACCGGTGGCCCGCTCAACATCGTCGGCGACTACACCCAGACGCTCGTTGGCGAGACGGAGTTTCAACTGGGCGGTACTACTCCCGGCACTAATCACAGCCTACTCCAAATCACCGGCGACGCCACCCTGGCGGGCACCATCAGTGTTAGCCTGGCTCCCGGCTACCTGCCTAATCCCGGCGATAGCTTCAATGTGCTGACCTATAAGAGCCGCGCCGGCGACTTTGCCTGTTACAACGGCTTCCTCTTCCTTGGTCAGAACCGCCGCCTGCTCACGCAATACTCCACGACCAACCTGACCTTGGTAACTGTCACCCTGCCTGACCCGACCAACGGCGTGCCGCGTGTTACCGCCCAGTATCCCTCGGCCCTCGTCTGCTGGCCGGCGGAGTTCGTGGGCTATGGACTGGCCTTCACCACTAATCTCAACTTCCCAACCTGGACACCGTTGCCGGGCGTGACCAACCGTTACTACGAGACGCCCATGGTTTCGGAGAAGTTCTTCCGGCTGTGGCAGCCCTGACCGGATAGTGCGGGTGCCAATCAGGTTTGGTGCAGTTGGCCGGCAAGTCCCGGAGGGACGTTCGACCTTAGCCCAGCGTTGGATGGGCGGGCCACGCAGGATGCAACCCCGTTGGGGTTGTGACCGGCGCAGATCGCGACCCAGGGTAGCGCGCGGCGCGCAACCCTGGGCTGGAGGACGGAATCCCTTTGGGATTCGGGCGGGTGGCCGGATTCATTCTTCTTCCTCCTCCGGGCTGCGGCCGAGGCGGTATTTGATGTCGTAGTTCAGGATGAAATCTAACTCCTCCGCCGTGAACCCGTAGTGCCCCGCCAGCACCGTATCTATTTCGTCGAGGATGGGTTTGGATTTAGGCGCGTCCATCTCATCGTATTCAATTTTGTGGCCCTGCTTCGTGAGGATCGTCTTGCGCCGTGCGTTGCACTTTTGGCTTTCTGCCAGCCGCGATTCGAGAGCAATCCAGTCTGCTGGGTTTGACTCGGCCGGAATCCGAAAATCCCGGATCAACGAATCGTTGATATGTTCGCAATCCGAGAATGCGCTGTAGAACCAATAGAACAGAGTTGAGTTTACTAAGCAGCCTGCGAACGCACAGGAGCCGGCGTCACGAAAGTTCAAGGTTCTTCCATGCGGGGGAGCCATGCGCTCGCCATTACGCCGAAAAAACGGGAGGCCAACGCAGGCTTTCACCCAGTAGCGGCACGCCTCTTGGTAGTAGAGGACGTGCTTTGAAGCAGGTGATGTCAGAGATCCAAGGACTCCTTTTTGCGATTCAACCTTTCGATAGATGCCAACATTGATGGGTGAACCGATCTTTGCGATCCGGTGCCCATGCAGTCGAATGGCGTGCCCCGCGAATCCCATTGTCGCTAGGGCGCTGGGACGCTCCTCGGTGTAGAACCGGTTGACCCGCGTGGTATGCAGAGTCGGTGATCCCGACCGTGAAAGCATGATCGTTACGGGCATCTCCACCCCATCGAAGATCGATTCGGGCCTCCGAGGGAACGCCGATGCGACGAGCAAGCCGCGAGGGAGTAGCAAGTCTTGCAACGATGACATTTTCTCTGCCGACAGCGCCGTCAGTTGCACGATCATTCCTATTGCTGCGTGTTTGCCCCCCAACTGCAACGAACGCTCGAATACAAAGGCGTAGAGATTCTTCGACGGGTAGGTGGCGAAAAGTCCCTCACGAATCTCGTAGTGGACCTTCTCCAGTGTGTTCACCACATACGGCGGATTGCCGATGATGACATCGAAGCCGCCGCCGTTGAGGATGCCGTAGAACTGGATGAACCAATGGAACGGTTGGTGTGACTTTACCCACTTATCGTAGGCAACCTTGTCACTCACCTTAACGCCGTATTCGCCGGCGAGGTGGCGGTTGAGTTCGTCTTCCAGAGTTTTGAGCCGTTTCTGGAGTTCCAGCTTGTCGGCGGCGGGCACTGTGCCATCGCCTTCGGTCTGGAGCTGGCGGAATTTGCTAAACGCCTGCTCCACGTCAGCACAGCGAGTATTGAAGCGAGCGAAGCTACCCAACTCTTCCTCGCCCATGAGTTTCATCTGACCGCCACCGAGTTCTTTCATGCACTTGCGCACTTCATCCGCCGTGGCGTAGCCGACGAGGGTGTTGCCGGCGCGGATGTTGAAATCAATGTCCGGCAGCGGCTCGATGCCAAGGTTATCCTTGGTGGCGTCCGGCTCGACTTGGGCGGCGAGCTTTAGGAACAGGCGCAACTTACAGATTTCCACCGCCTCTGCCATGATGTCCACGGCGTAGAGGTTATTGAGGATGATGGATTTCAGGACGAAGTAACGCCGGTTAGGGTGAGCGTCCACGCGGCCAAGGACTTCGGTGAATTTCTTGTGATAGTTGGGATGGAGTGGTTTGCCCTCACCCGGCCGGCGGCCACCCTCTCCCAGCCGATGGGCGAGGGACATGTCCCACTCGGCGAGGAAGGCTTCCATGCGGTCGAGACAGGCTTCGTAGAGCGGTTCTAGGATGTTGAGCGCGGCAAAGATGAAGGCACCGGAGCCGCCGGTGGGGTCGAGGACGGTAATGGTGGTAATGGCCTGCCACAGGGCCATGAGCAGGTCCAGGACTTCGCAGTTCTGGATGACATCCTGCGCGAACTGGCGGAGGTCGAGATTGAGGGTGATGAAGTCGTTGATGTCGGAAACATGAGGCGTGAAACGTGAGGCGTGAACAGGCTCAGCCAGTGGCTCGCGGGTGGGTGGGTGGGCGACCCAGTCGGGATCGGCAGAGCGGCCGGAGAGGCGGGACCAGACTTGCCAGTAACGCTGGCGGCGGGCGACGACTTCACGCCAGATTTCGGTGGGCAAGGCATACTCGGCGGGCGCGGGTTTGTTCCACGCCTTGCGGCGTTCGATCAGGTTGGGCTGAGTAGTGTCGAGGCCGGCGGCGATTTCCGGTGGGAGCTTCTTATCCGCGCCGTGACGGACGGCGGGATAGATATAGCGGTCGGGATTTTCGCAGAGCAAATCCCACACACAGGGAAAGGATGAAGTCTGAGGGATGATGGATGAAGGGGACTCGAAGGCCACCTTGCACTTGGCGCGGGCGGCGTCGAAGAGGAACGGGAGGACGGTGTTCTTGCTGATGTATTCGGTGATGTCTTCCTTGGTGTAATACGCCCCCATTTGTTTCTGGTTGATGTATTTCTCGAAGATGTAGCCGAGGACATCGGGATTGATCTCGTTGTCGGCGCGGAGCGGGCGTTCGTCGAGATGCCATTGGTATTGGTCGAAGTAAGTGAAGACGCGCTCGAAGGCTTGGTCGGGAATCTGGATAACCTGACCGTAGCGGTCGGGCTTTTCGAGTTCGTGAACGTCGAACAGGCCGCCGTTGAGATAGGGGATGTTACCCAGCAGTCTTTCAAGTTCAGGCGCGCGATCCTTGCGGCGTTTGCCAAAGCCTTCATGGAAGAGGCGGAGCAGGAAGTAACGGTAGAAGGTGTAGAACTTGTCCTTGCCCTGTTCCTTTTGGCAGCGGTCAAGACGATGGCGGAGATAGCCAGGGTCGCCATCAAGGAAGCCTTTGCGCTGGATGAAATAGACGAACATCAGGCGGTTGAGCATGACGGAGGCATACCATTCGCGGTCGGCCACCTCGCCGATGCCGTCAATGAATTTGAGGAAGGCTATGCGGAGTGTGTCGAAGTCGCGATAGAACGACTTAGTGACGCGCTCAAGGTCAAACGCGGCGCGGGCGCGTCCGGCGACGACTACGGTGGAGAGTCCGGCTTCCTCTTCTTCGAGTGACACGTAGAGGATTTGAAGCTTCTGGAGGAGTGAGTCGCCGGGCTGGCCGCGGTGATACTCGTGGGTGCGGGCAGCGAGCGGTTTGCCTGGTTCGCGGCGGACCCACATCCAGGACTGGCTGGCGCGATCGCCAGTGACGAAGACGATGAGATGCTCGAAGCTGGTCTCGGAGAGTTTGCGGTCGAGCTTGAGGCGGGTGGCGTGGTCGGGCAGTCCGCCAGTGGGTGATTCGCAGAGCCAGGCGGTGAAGCCGCGTTTCTCGGCGACGGCGGTGAAGGCATAGTCGGTGTCACCGGCACGGAGGGTAAGTTTGTGGCGGCACGGCTCCCAGCCGAGTTCTTCGATGAAGAGCTTGGGCAGGTTGCAGCTTTGCAGGAGAGGGCGGGCGCGTTGGAAGTCGAGGGGCATAGGTCAGTCTTGGCGGATTCCGAGGGAACAGATGATTTTGGGTTCGCGGGCTTCGACATCGTCTTGGGGCACGCACAGGCGGTCAGCCTCGTGGAGCGAGAGGATGAGTTCGGCGAGCTTTTCGTTTTCAATGCCGGACTTCAGCTCACGGTTGAGCAGGTCGCGGGCGGCCTCGGTCAACGGCGACTCATAGATGGCATCAATGGCTTGGTGGAGGGGCTTGATGTCGAAGAGACTATCCTTCACCTGGGCGGCGTAGTCTTTGAGCCGTTCGTAGGTGCGACAGCGCGCGCTGGTGCGCTTGCCAAGCTGGCCGCCGGTAGTGACGTGCTCCTGCTGAATCCCGGCGACGGCCTGCTGCACGAGAGTATGATGGCTGGGGAGACGCGGAAGAGTTGGCGTGGCGGGTTCGCAGGCGGCGGCGAGGAGTATCTCATGCTGACTCTCGGTGACGGTGCGGCCCTGTTCATCCACCCAGGCGAGCGCGTCATTATCATCCGCGGTGCGGACATAGACCATGACTCCGGAACGAGGGGGTAAGGATGAAGGATGAGTGATGAAGGAGGAGATGGATTTGGTGGAAAAGACCACGTTGGCCAGGTCAGGAATAGTTTTCTTGAGCGTCGGGTCAAGGTCGCAGGCGTTCTTCCAGATTTGGTAGGCGAGTGAGGCGAGGTCCACTTCGTGGTCCTCGGGGTCATCAAGGAGGCCGGATTTCTCGGTGAACAGGTCGCGGATAAGGCCATCGTGTTTCTCATCCTCGAAGAAGGTCTCGTCGGTACCGACGACCTCCGCGTTTTCCTGGAGGCGCTGGCGGACGCGGGCACGCAGCCGGATAAGTCGCTCGACGCCCTCGGCGGGCAGGAAAGAGTAACAGAGGATTGCCTCCGACTTCTGGCCGATGCGGTCCACGCGGCCGGCGCGCTGAATAAGACGGATGATGGCCCACGGGAGGTCGTAGTTCACGACGATGGCGGCGTCCTGAAGGTTCTGGCCTTCGCTCAAGACATCGGTGGCGACTAGCACGCGGAGTTCGTCGGAGGCGGCGATCTTATCCCGCACCTGGTTAGATTCCGGGCTGAAGCGTCGGGCAAATTCGGAGGGGTCTTCAGTGTCGCCGGTGACGGCGGCAAACTTAGTGAGGCCGCGGGCACGCAATTGCTCGTTGAGGTAACTAACCGTGTCAGCGAACTGCGAGAAGAGTAGCACCTTTTCCTGGGGATGCTTCTTAATGAGGAGCCTTTCGAGTTCGGCGAGTTTCTCATCCTTCGCCGGCTGCCAGTCGCCGGCGAGTTGTAGGATGGAAAACAGGCGCTCGGCGTCCTGGCGCAAATGCTTCGCCAGGTCTTCAACGAATAGGTTGGGGCGCAGCCACTCAAAGTTGCTGCCATGTTCGGCTTTCAGCAGGGCGTAGCCGCCCGCGCCCGCCCTGGCGAAGTCGGCGAGAGACTGGGCGGTGATTTCCGTAGGTTCTTTGGCTTTCTTGTCCTCGTCGCCAAACAGGGTGCTGTCACTGTCTTGGTCATCACTGCGGGTGTCAAAGAGTGAGGAGTCCTGAGTTCCTACCGGCACGGGCAGGCTGTTGTCGAGCGCGTGGAGAAAGATGAAGTTACGCAGGATGTGACGGCGGACGGAGAGGAGGAACGAGTGGCCGCTGCTTTCGAGACGTTTGAATAGGTTGGTGCGGCAGAACCCAATAAGCCGCTTGCCCGCTCGCGATAGGTTCTTCATGACCTCGGCCTCGGCGGCAGTTGGCGGCACGTCGAGAGTGGCCATGAGATAGTTGGCCAAGCCGTAACGCGGGAGATACAGCACGCGCACAGTATCCACGACGATGTCCGAGTAGAGTTTGGCGTATTGGTCGTCGGGGTGTTGGTCGCGGATGCGGAAGTGGAGCGCCTTGGGCTGGCGTTTGGGGAAATGGAAACGGGTGCCACCTTCGAGCACGAGGAACCGGCGGTCGGACTTAGTCTTGGCGCGGGCGCAGTTAGGGCAGGCTTCCTGGATAGCTCTCACAATGGTCTGGCAAGCCGGGCACTCAGTGAAAGCGTAGTTGCGCTCCACGAAGCTGCGGGTGCGGCGGACCATGAAGAGACGCATCATCTCGCGCCAATCGTCGGGATGTTCGCTCTTCTCGAAGGCGGCGAGGCAGTTCAGCGGGCATTGGTGGCGACGGGTGAACTCATCCGGGCGGCCGTCACAGTCACGACGCAGATATTCCTCGGGCCGGATGCCGACGACGTCTTCGGGTTCGAGGAAGAGACGGAGTTGGTTGGCGAGGTCGAGGTAAGCCTTGTTATAGGGCGTGGCGGAAAGGAGGATGCACTTGCTGGAGTTACGAGCGATATAGTCGCGGATCACCGCCCAACGACGGCCCTCGCGATTTCGCAGGTTATGACTCTCGTCAATGATGACGACGCGGTAGATGCGGAGGTCGGGCAGGACGGTGTGCGCCTGGGTGACCGAGATAACTTTAGGGAAGAGGCGGTAGCGGTGGCCGTAGTCCTCCCACATGCCGACGAGGTTCTTAGGGCAAAGGATAAGTGTTTCGAGGGAGCGTGGCGGGTCTTGGAAGACACGGGCCAGCGCCGTGGCCATGAGCGTTTTGCCAAGTCCGACGACATCGCCAAGGATAACACCGCCGCGTTTTTCCAGATGCCGCGCGGCAATGCGAACGGCCGCCGACTGGAACTCAAGCAGCACACTGCGCATGTCCGCCGGGATAGTGAACTCGGAAAGGCCCGCGCGCGCTTCCTCCGCCAGGTGGTAAGCCATCTTGACGTAAATCTGATACGGCGGCGGACACTCGGGCCGTGCCCAGCTTTCGTCAATCACTTGGATAAGTTCCTTGGTGATGTCCAGGCACCACTTATCGCCCCAGCGGTCATTGAACCACTGGGCGAGTTTCTCGGTGGCATCGTGGTCGAGCACGTCCACATTGAGTTCACCTTGGTTGGACAGGCCCGCGAGTGTGAGATTGCTGGAGCCAAGAAAGCCGGTGATAGGATTGTTCGGGTCGGGCCGGAAGCACAGGTAGAGCTTGGCGTGGAGCGTGTGCCGGAGATGGAGCTTCACGACTACCTTGCCCGCCTTGAGCTGCGCGGAGAGTCGGCGCAAGCCCGCCTCGTCGGCGTCGGTTGGGGCACCAATCGTTAGTTGCGCGCGAAACTCCTCGGCCAGCCGGCGCTTCAAGCGGATGACGGCCTGATTACTGATTTGATCTTCGCGCGGCAGGAGACTGTAGGCTTCGCGCAACTCGTCCTGCGGCAGTCGTTGCATTCCGACGAGCAGGCGGCATTGCTGTCCCGTTCCGCCCGCCCATTTTTCAACTAACGCATCAATGGCTTTCCAGCCGCGAAGATTGAAGTAACCCACGCAGAAGTCGGAGCACTGGGAGATTGCCAGTGTATCCCGCAGGGCGGGCAGGAGGTCGAGGGCGAGGTTGTCAAAGATGCGTGGCATGGTCTGAATTCAGTTGGAAGGTTATGTGTTCGAGGGTCTGATAGGAGAGGATGGCGGTGCCGACTTCGCAGGACTTATTGTTCCAGACAAGTTCGCCCTCACTTTGGTCGGCGAAGAGGAAAGAGGAGGAAGCGGTATTTCTCCGGGAGCGGCTTGCTCTGCTTGATAAGCTTGATGAGGTCGTGATAGTCTCCTTCGGAGAGGCCTTCGGCAAGATCGAATTGCCGCTGTCGTGAGACTCGGCAGAAGCCTGGCTCTACCGCAGTAGGCATTTTCAAACAGGCTCTTAGACGCAGCACCGCTTAGTGTTACTTCGGAATCTCTCTCAGCTTCAGCCGGTATTTGTTAGTCAACCCATCAAGCATCATCGTGGCAATGGTGCAGGACATGCCCAGGAAGTTAACGCCGAGCGCCTTGCCGGTGACCGCATCGTAGTGCTCGCTCACCCCATTCTTCATGGCGTTGGCGACGGTCTTGTCCGCGATGTCCGCGGCCAGATCCTGGTAGCCGTAGCGCACCAGACCGGTGGCAATCTGGTAATTGGGTGCCGGCCAGACATCCCCGCGCCAATAGGCGTCCGATTTCCAGCGCTTGTCCTTGCGATCCACAGTGGGGACGGGTAGCGGCGTCTGCCAGCTTTCCGTCCGCAGGGCTTCGGCCATCCGCCTGGCCATCGCGGTGGTGGGCACCCCGGCCATCAGGGCAATCCAACTCCCAATCGTTGCCACCGGGACTTGCTTCAGGCTGTCACGGTTGACTGATAGGAACGTCCCCGCCTCCTCATCCCACATGTGTTGGCGCATGGCGTCAACGGCCTTGTCTATTCTCCGCTGGCGGCGTGCTGCCAGCGACTTATCGCCGGTCGCCTCCGCAAGATAAACGAGGCTCCGCTCGCCCATGATGAGGTAGGCGGTGTTGCCCGCGGCACAGATGTCCCCATACCAGGCACCCTCCTTCTCCCCTTTGCGCGTGGGATGGACAGTCAGTTTCAGGCCGTCAAGGTTGCACTCGTAGTCGAAGGTCTCGAATCGCCCGTGTTGGATGTCGCCACTGTAGGCGCCCACGGCCACCAAGCCGTTGTTTGTCACGTCCCGCTCGCGCCAATACCACTCATGGAAACGTTCGAGCGGCCCCAGACACTGGCGGACCAGTTCCTTGTCGCCATTGCGGCGATAGACCCGTTCCACGCCCCAGGCCAGGATGGGGATTTGGGAATAGGCCGGGTACTCCAGCCACTTGGTCTCGTTCTGCGGCTCGATCATGCACGACACCATGTCGTGAGCATAGGCGGGCCGCTGTTGGTTCCAGCGAACTTGAAAGTCCCAATAGTTCTGAAACACGTCGCGGATGTTCTGCTCCATGTCGGGCAGGAGGCTCAGCAGATCAACCACAAACATCGTGTCCCATATCCACTGGCCCACGAACCCCCCGCCGGCCGTGATCCATGTGCGCTTGAGGGCTCCCCTCGGGGCGCTAAGTTTGCCGAGCACGCATTGCCGGAAGATGGCTTCGGCCAGCTTCGCGACTTCGGGGTCGCTGGTGTCGAAGAGGCGCTGGAGGTTGATCGGCGGCGGAGTCTCAACTCCGGCACCAAGACCAACCACCGGGCCGGCGGCTAATGACGTCAGGGCACCCACGAGAGTGTGCTTCAGAAAAACGCGGCGTTTCATAATAGTTTTGCGGTAGCTTGCGTAAATGCCGGCGAAAGCGCAACTGCACAGACCGTCATTTGAACAATTCTCATTATGTCCCCGTCACTCCCCGCCGGGTGAGGGCATCCGGCTTACAAGAGGGCGGTTTTGTGGGGATGTAGGCCGGGTGCCCTCACCCGGCGG
>CAINDV010001236.1 GCA_903847485.1 uncultured Verrucomicrobiota bacterium | reverse complement strand
CGTGTTCCGGCGCAAGCGTCCTCGCCGTAGGACAGGCGTCGCGCCTGTCTCTGACTTCTCTTTCCCGCTTTTCAGAGGAGACAGGCGGGACGCGATGTCCTACATCCGCTCCCGCAGCCAGCGCAGCATGAGCGGCACGCGCAGCGTCCACTCGCCACCGGCAGTTTCCTGCACCAGCAAATGGCGCTTGAGCGTCAGGCGCAGCGCGTCGTCATCCGGCGGCGGTTGGGTGTCCTGCTTGCGGAAGGCGGAGAGGTAGCTCCACGCGGTGGGATATTCCTCCGAACGGTAGAGCATCAACTCACCCAACACGCTGTCGCCGCTCACTACGGCTTTGGTGAGCGCGGCGTCCAGGATGGCGGCATCGGCGCGGTCCTTGCCTGGCGGCCTGTTGCACAGGTCCACGACCGTCGAGGCGATGAGTTGCACCAGATGCGGCCAGCCGCCGGCCTCGGCGTGGATGCGGTCCATGCCGCCCTCGCCCCAGAAGCCGGTGCCGAAGGCCGCCACCGCCGCCTGCGCCTCCTTGCGGCGCGAGTGCTTGAGCGGTTGGCTCAGCACCAACCGCGTCTCCTCCGGCGTGAACGGCGGCAATTCCAGCGTCCGCAGGCTGACCAGGTAAGAACTCCACCGCACATTCGGCAAGTCGTTGAAGTGATGGCTGCCGGCAAAGACCCAGATGATCCGCCGGTGGCTTTGCACGGATTCGCGCAACGTGGCGGCGAAGTCCTCCGTGAACTGCTTCAAGCCAATGCGCCGGTCCAGTTCCTCGAACTCGTCAATGCCCAGCACCAGCCGGCGCTGGTCCGCCTCCAGCCGGGTGTTGCAGGCGCCGAGGAACTGGAAGAACGTCACCAAATCCTTCGGCTCCGAACCAAGCTGGGCCGCGGTGGGCCAGACGCGGCGAATCTCCTCGTCCAGCGACGACCCCGTCACTTTCCTGTGGCGCAATGAGGGAGTTGGGCGCTTCGGCCAACAGATGAAACTGACTCCTGATCAGGCAATGGGCGTGGACCTGCCAATCCACCTTTGCTCACGTCACGCCCAGAATTTCGAGAAAAACGGTGCCAAACTGCGTGATCGCGAAAGGTGGGGTCGCGCCGGTCCCACCCCGCGATTCATTACAAGCTAAATTGCGCCTTCGGACTCAATGCGCATATGTCGTGGCATGACCAGAGAGTTCCGGAAACCGCACATCTGTGTCAGTAGTGACTCCTTTAGAATTGGAACCTACTGTCAGCGGATTATCGATCTTGGCTGCGCAGACTACCCCTGCTCTTGTTGATGGTCGTAACATCATGCTGTTCTGTGATCATGTCGCGGTGTTCGCCTTCAACCTCAATGTCCCAGATCATCACACAAGAAGACGTCGTTTGAACGAACATTGACAACCGCGGATCAAAAAGATAGTGCGCCTTTGTCTTGGCATCCTTAACGCGCATACTTAGCATGGAAGCCGAAAGTGTCATTGATAGTGTGCCCTCCTCCACTATCAAGACCAATGGGCGATTATCGAGATTCGTCAAACCGACAACAACTCCTTTTACTGTGCCATTCGACTTCAGCCCCTTCCCAAAATCCTTTTGTGTATTCCGAGTAAAAGTCTCTCCAACTCGGTAGGCATCCTTTTTGGGAAACTGGTCGAAAATGTTTATTGATAGCTTCGAGAAAAGGGATTTGACCACATTCACCTCATCATCTGACAAAGGTGGATCTGCTCGACTGTACACGTTCAGAAAACTCTCTCCAACATCAATTGTCCCCGACTCGGACATCCTCCCCTTCAGGGTTCGCCCCACAAAACTCCGTAGGATGTCTGGACGGCCTTGAAAGCCGATATCCGAGGATTTGTCCTTTTTGGAGTCCATCCTCTTAGTCAGTATACCGTCGCGCCATGAAGTGTAGGAGAAAGGACCGATTGTAACCATGACTGAATAGTAGGACTGCCGCGAGGTTTCCGGTATGGCAACAGTGTATTCGGAAATCAATTCTATGTGATTGCTTGTCGTCTGGGTTGATGGCGGGAAGCGGGACACAGCGTCTGAGATCCAGCTTTCTCGGAAAACATTTGTTTCACCCAAAGGGAGTTTGTGGCTTATAGCAAAGGCCGCCTCTGCACTCATGGCGATTTGTGCTGCGAGCACATGGGCAAGCCCAAGAATAAGCGCAAGAGACCAAACGCGTTTCGTATAATCGAAGGCTATCATAAACCAAAGTCAGTTTTCACTATTGACACAGTGGGACAGCCGCTTGGCGACTCGAACGCACCGCAAATTGCGCAAATCTGATTATCGTTCGCGAACACGGGGAGAAGTCTCCTCCGGTGCCCGCCGCAGTCAAGTACATGTTCTCGCTTGAAATCCGTGCAACTCCGCCAAGGCCACCGCATCCAAGGCGAGGCCGAATCCCAACCACCTGGCCCGTACTCTAACCGGAGTTCCGTGCGGCGCGCTACTGACGACGTGACACGCAAGAATGAGTAAAGGGGCTTCATTGTCTCACAGCCGAAGAGCGGTTGGCCAAATCAGCCGCAACCGGGGCAGCCATTCTTCCTTGAGATGATCGCGCAGTGCGTGCCAGTTCGGCAGCCCATGCACGACGAGGTTCACCGATTGCTGCTGGTCGCGCAGCTTGCGGACGATTTCATCTCGCACGTCCAGCCAGTGCGGCGCGGCGGTGTTCAGGCGCGTGGCGTCGAGCGATTTCAACAGCAGCGCCCACATCGCGGGGTCGGTGTCGTTCGTCAGGACCACCCAGAGCGGCGGGTCGTGGGCGCGCTGGAAGGCGGAGAGGTCGCAGTCCGCCCGCTTCACGGGCAGCACCTTGTCGCGCTGGAAATGGGGATCGGCCGCGAGGGCGCGGGCCATTTCGTGGCGGCAGTAGTCGCTGGCGAGGTAATCCGGCGTGAGGACGAGCAGGCTCACGTCCACCTGGTCCTGCGTGGCGTCCATCTGGCCCTTCACGCCGCGCCCGGCGCGGAACCGCTCGCGGTCAATGAGCACCTCGGCGCAGCCGGCGGCGCGCAGGATGGGCACGAGCCGTTCCCAAACCCACTGGCCCTGCCGATGGCTGTAGCTGACGAATACCCGTTTACTCATGGCGGGGCGTAGGATGACGCGGAGGCGGCGGATTATCGAGAGGATTTTACCCGCGCCGGGCCATCATATTGATGGCTTGCATCTCGCTTGGCCTGCCTCGCGGAGCGAGGTCATGCTGGTAGCCGTGGGCTTCAGCCCACGGTGCCAAGTCCTGAACCGGTTGCGCGTCGCGGAGCGACGCTTGCGCCGGGCCTTGGCGGTCGGATTCGAGCGTCGCTCCGCGACGCAACCGGCCGGCATCGCTTCCCGTGGG
>CAINDV010001235.1 GCA_903847485.1 uncultured Verrucomicrobiota bacterium | reverse complement strand
CCACTTCCACCACTAACTCCGGCGGGCCGGTGAGATAGCCGTCTTCGTTCACGCGGGTGAGTCCACCGTGTTCGTGCAGAAGGCGGAGGAGGGCGTCGCGCTGAAAGGTGTTCTCGGCGTCGAGGATGACGGGGGCGTTGGGGAGAGCTTCGGTTTCCGGATGACGGCTGGCGTAGATGCCGAGCCAAGCCCTGAATCAGGGCATCCGCTTTGGCGTGACAGGCAGTCACCGGTGAGCCGAGATAGACAACTCCTTCGATCAACCCGGCCTTTTTATCATCCACGGCATCCGTTCGTAGCGGCACAGGAATTCGCGGGAGTGCAGGGAGTCCCCGTTCTCCAACGGCAACGGACTGCTGGAGAAACTCCCAGCCGCACTGGACTTGCTTTCAACGGCGAACATGCGGGATGAAAGTAACCGCCATCGGCGGCGCGTGGCAAGGGATGGCGCGGAAAACTGCGCCCGGGGCGGGCGCGCTCCCCATTCCATTTCAAAGTTCAACCCCCTTGGCCCGCGCTGCCGGTTGCTGGTCGCCACGCGCGACCAGAAGGTCCTATAACAGTTGCCGGTCGACGATCATTGCTTGGACCGGTTGAGCCGCGAGCAGACTGGCTTCCTTCGCCCGCTGGCCCGAAACGACCGCGGATGTCGCACCAAGTCATCAGTGGCCAGTGAACAGTGATCGGTGGCAGCCCTTTTGCCTCCAGAGGTCACTGACGTGGTGCTCGAATGTGGCTGCCCCGCATTCGTCACCAGCGATGGGGCAGCATGGGCGACCCGACCGTGTCGAGCGGCGACCCGCCGCTCGGAATGGGAGAGGTTGCGGACAGTCTGTTGGGCGCAGGGAAAGCGGACGACACCTCCAATTAGTCCGGCGCGTCGCCGGGCGAGGGGGGGCCAGGGTCGGCGCCACCCGGAGTTTGCGGCTCTCCCGGGCTGAAGCACTCCGTGGCTACGCTGGATCAAGTCGCCGCGTTCCGCCCGTACCAAAGGCGCGAGGCGTTGCAGAGCTTGCAGACGGAGAGCATCACCGGCACTTCCACCAGCACACCGACCACACAGGCCAGCGCCGCGCCGGAACTGGGGCCGAAGAGAGTGATGGCCACGGCTACGGCGAGTTCAAAGAAGTTGCTCGCCCCGATGAGCGCGCCGGGTGAGGCGACGTTATGCGGCACCTTGAGCCAGCGCATCAACATATAGGTTAGCCCGGAGTTGAAATAGACCTGGATGAGAATAGGAACGGCAATCAACAGCACAGCCAGCCGGCGCTTAGTCAGGTTCTCCGATTGAAAGGCGAAGATGAGCACCAACGTCAAGAGCAGCGCGCTGATCATCACTGGATGAAACTTGGGCAGAAACCTTAGTTCAAACCACTCCTTGCCGTGCGCTTTGAGCAGCGCCGCGCGCGTCAGCCAGCCCGCCGTCAGCGGGATGACGATGAACACCACCACGGAGGTAATCAGCACTTTCGCTGGCACCACCACGTCGGCCACGCCGCAGAGGAACATCACAATAGGCGCGAACAACACCAGCATAATGAGGTCATTTACCGCCACCTGCACCAGCGTGTAGGCGGGGTCGCCATCGGTGAGATAGGACCACACGAAGACCATCGCGGTGCAAGGCGCGGCGGCCAGGATGATTAGGCCGGCGGTGTATTCTTTCGCCATGTCCGGGCTGATCCAAGGGGCGAAGACGTATTGCATGAACACCCATGCCAGCAGCGCCATGCTGAAGGGCTTGACCAGCCAGTTGACGAAGAGTGTCACGGCCAGGCCCTTGGGCTTGCGGGCCACCCCACCGATGACTCTAAAATCCACCTTCAGCATCATCGGATAGATCATCAGCCAGAGGAGCACGCCGATAGGCACGTTGACCTGCGAGCCTTGGCCAAATTCCCACTTACTCAAAGCCGCAGTTACCTCCGGCAGCAGTTTACCGAAGGCGAGGCCTACAACCATGCAAACGAGAACCCACAGCGTTAGGTAGCGCTCGAAGAAGGCGAGGCGTTTGGGAGGAGAGGCTGGGTCGGACATAATGGGGAGCGTGAAACGTGAAACGTGAAACGTGAGGCGTGAAGGGGTTCACTCAATGGCAGCCGCAGCTTGGGCCGCAGCCGGGTCGGCCAGACGAAGAGGTGCGCCGGGCGGACTTGCCGCTGGACAATAGGCCGAAGCCGCCCAGCACCACGCGCTGTATCGGCTCGCCGGTTTCAGGGTGCTTAGTCAGAGGCGCGTCACTCATGCTTTGCTTGATTTCGTGGTAGCGCGGTTTCTCGCCGGGCCGCGCCGGGATGGTTTCATAGACGTAGGTGGTCATGTTCTATATCTGGGTGAGTTGGTTGGTATTGAAGAGTTGCCGCAGTTTCTCCGGCCCGACCGGTTCTTCGGCGACCCAGGGCACGAGGGCGGTTCGCTTCGAGAATTTGCCGGCGACTTCCCGCATGTAAGGTAACTCGTCCGCGCCGCGCGCCAGGAGCAACGGATCGCGCGAGCCGCTTTCGGCGAAGCTCTGGTTGATGACCCACGCAAACGGCTCAATCTGGGCGCGGCGCAAGTCGTCTTGCAGCGCGGCGGCTTCGTGGACGGGTGTGGCTTCGGGCAGCGTGACGACGAGCACGCGAGTGAAGCTGGGATCGCGCAGCCGGGGCAGGAGTTGAATGACTTCCGGCGGCATGTTACTGGCCTTGCGCGCCACTTCGCGATGGTAAGCTTCCGTGGCGTCCAGTAACAGCAGTGTGTGGCCGGTGGGCGCGGTGTCGAGCACCACGAAGGATCCTTCGCCTTGCGCCACAGTGCGGGCGAAGGCGCGGAACACCGCGACCTCCTCGGTGCAGGGCGAGCGCAAATCTTCTTCCAACAAGGCACGTCCGCTGGCGTCAAGATTCTTGCCCGCTGTAGCCATGACTTGTTCTACACAGGTTTCCGTCTCGGCTAGAGGGTCAATGCGACTAACCTGCAATCCCTCAATCTGACCCGCCGCCGCCGCCACGTGGGCGGCCGGGTCGGTGGTGCTAAGATGAACTTGGAAGCCGCGTCGCGCCAGTTCCGTGGCGATGGCCGCTGCGATCGTCGTCTTGCCCACACCGCCTTTGCCCATCGTCATGATGACACCGCGTCCAGCTTGGGCAAAGTCATCCACCAACTTAGCCAGCGATTCCAACGACGGCTGCGCAGTGCCACCACTGTAGGAGCCGACGTTAGGAGGCTCTAACTCATTTGGAGGAGCAGTTAGAGCCTCCTCACGTCGGCTCCTACAGAGTTCTGGTAATACCAGCGCCCGCAGCGCCGGCAGGCCAAGTAAATTGTGCGCCCGCAACGGCACTTCGGTGACAGACAGGCGCGCGAGGAAGCTTGCGCTTGCCGTCAACGCTTGCGCGCCACGCCGTTCCAAGGCCAGCGCCACCGGATCAAAGTCGGCAGCCTTGAACAGCCCGTTCAGGATAATTCGTTGGTTGCGCACCCCGATGGCGGCGAGTTCACCGCTGGTGCGTTCGGCTTCGGCGAGTGCGGCCTTCTGTGCGCGGCTCACTAACACCAACGTCGTGCGCAGGCCATCCGCGAGGGCCGCGACGGCGTGCTCGTAAATCACCCGCTGCTGCTGCAACCCCGACAGCGGTCCCAGACAGGAGTTACCGGTGGTGTTAGTGTCCAGGAAGCCGGTCCAGGCTGTGGGCAATGTCATAAGTCGCAGCGTGTGGCCCGTCGGCGCGGTGTCGAAGATGACGTGGTCGAATTCGGCGGTGGCTTCCGGTTGGCCGAGTAACCGGGAGAATTCATCGAACGCGGCGATCTCCATCGTGCAAGCGCCGGAGAGTTGTTCCTCCATGCCGCGCACGATGGCTTCCGGTAGTTTGCCGCGATACGGTCCGACTAGTTTCTCGCGGTAAGCCGCCGCTGCCGCCGCCGGGTCAATGTTCAACGCCAACAGATTCGGCACGCCGGGAATTTGCGTGGGCGTTGAGGCCAATCGTTGGCCCAGCACCTCGTCGAGATTGGACGCCGGGTCGGTGCTGACTAGTAACACCCTGCGGCCCCGATCGGCCAGGGCGATGGCCGAAGCGCAGGCCAGCGAGGTTTTGCCCACGCCGCCCTTGCCGGTGAAAAACAGAAAGCGGGAAGGAGCGTCCAAAAAGGCGCTGAAAGAGCAAGCGGACTGGGTAAGTGTTCCGGTGTTCATGGTTTTGATAGTCAGAAAGTGTTGCCTCATTGCAGAACGGCAGCGGCCACGCCGCTGAGGCCGGCCAAGGTCGCCAGCTCTTCCCGGCTGAGATAGCTGGTGTGGCTGACGACTGCCCCGTTACGCAGGATCAGGGGCAGGCAACTCGGCCCTTGACCGTTCACCGCCTTCACCACGATTGCATTGCCAGTAAACGCCTCGTAATGATGGCTCGGATTGTAGCGTTCCACTTGGACGCCATGGGAGCGAAGCCAGTCCAAGGCCGCGCCAAACTGAACGAGTTTCGTGTCCACGTTCGGCCCGCAGACACCGGAGGAACAGCACATGGGCGGATCGAACACCTCCAGCTTCACCGTCTTGTTATCTTTGCCTGTCATCTCAGCTTCCTTTCTCAGAATGTTGCCAACAAATAGAATCCCGCACCGACCAGCAGCACGCCGGCGACGACTCGAATTGCTGCCTCCGCCTTCTGCGCCTTGAGGGATGCCTTGCCAAACGCCACCCCGAATAGAATGGCTCCAAGCGGGAGGCTGAAACCCACGCCAAACGCCGCCATAAGAACCATGCCCCAGAAGATGTGGCCCATCATGATACTGGCACCAATGACGATGAAGATACCAGGATTGCACGGCAGAGAGGCGGCCGCCACGCCCCCGCCCATCAACAAGCCCACCACCACCGTGCCCAGCATCCCCTGGACGGTGGATCGCGTTTCCGTCGTCCGAACCAACTGCGGCAGTTTCAACGGCAGTAACTTGAGCGCGGCCAATCCTAAGACGACCGCCATGACGCCCGCAAAGAGCTTCCAGTATCTTCCCAACAACGCCTGCGCGGCCTGCCCCACAAACCCGGCGACTAAGCCCAGAACCATCAGCGCCAGCGTGGTGCCGATCGCAAATGAGATGGCCGAGACCAAGGCCGTTCGTCGGTTGGCGTCTTCACGCGTGCCTGAGTAAGCCACCAGCATTCCCATCGCGGGTAAGGTGCAACAAGCGCTGGCTAGGGCACTCACTAATCCTAGCAGAAAAGCCAGCGGCAAGGCCGCCGGCCCCAGGCTGGCCGATTGCAGCGTGTTGGTGATGGATTGCAGCGCGGTGGTGATGGATTCAAACATGGCGCTCGCTCTCTATTTGCAGCCGGGTGCGCCGGGCGCGCAAGAACTGGCCGGACCACAACCGCCGCCGGCACTGGAAGCGGCAACGAATCCCTGCACCAGTTTCGTTTCCGTGATGTCGCCAGAAACCGCACTCATCCCGCGCCCTTTGACCATCGCCAGAACGCCCGGCAACGTCATCTGCGACGCGATCTGATCGTAATCGCGCGAACCTGCCTTCAGGGTGAAGAGTCCGCACTTCTGACCTTTGGACTCAATGATGCGCACCGCGCCGCGCATCGGCGTCGAGGGGACGTTGCCGGAAGCGCCCGCCTTGCCGGGAACGAAGATGAAAACGGCATCGGTTTTCGCCGCCAGAGTGTTCAATTCGGCCAAGGTTTCGATGCTCGTTCCCACGCTGGTTTCCACCGCTGAGGCAACCACGCCTGAGTTAGTGGCCGTGCCACTCCCGCCTACCGGAGTCGGTGGTGTGACGACGGCTGCAAAATCTGGCGTGGGTGTCTGTGTTGCTACCCCGTCGCTCTTGGTCACAGCCCGCACTACCAACACGCCGGCGGCCACCAGCACGATGGTGCCGATCACCCACCGCGCTCTGCCCGGCGTCTTAGTGGCGTGACAACCGCAGCCCGAGCCACAGGCCGAAGCCTGTTGTTTGAGCAGTTCCATGTTGTCCACCAGTTTCCCGTTTTCATTGGATGTATTCATCGTTTATCTCTCTTTCTTTGTTTGTTTGTTTATGTTGACCGTCAACCGCAAATCAGTCGGTAGTTCCCGGCGCAACCTTGGCGTCACAGCAGCCACCGCTTGGCTTGTCCGTGCCCGCTGGGTCGCCGCAACATGGATCGAGAGCCACCGCCGGATGGCTGAGACTGGCCCCCGTAAGTTTGTCGGCGAGTCGGAGGATAGACTGATGCGGGGCGTCCTTCACTTTGACTCCCATTGCCACCGCCCGCGCCATGTCCGCCGGGCAAACGCCGAGCCGTTGCGCGGCGAGGTAGTGATACTTGAGACAAGGCTCGCAGTTAGCGGCGATGGCCGCGCCGATGGCAACTAACTCCGCAACCGCCGGGCTAAAGAGGCTGCTTGCACCGCTCGTCAGGCTGAGGGCCGCACGCAATAGATTGCGCTCCGGGTAATGTCCGCTCGCCAGCACTCGCCCGTCCACCAATAGCATGGGCAGCGCAGCTTCTCCTCGTTCGGTGAGCGCAGTCTTCACCACTTCGTTGGCAACGAAGGCGGCTGGACTTTGCGATAGGTTGAAGCGCCGGACTTCGACACCTTGGTCCTGCAACCATTTGACATCGGCGGCAAACCGAACGAGCACCGGGTCAATCGTGGGTCCGCACACACCCGTCGAGCAACACATCGCGGGGTCATAGACTTCGAGCCGGGAAGCGGCCTTGCTCGGAATTCGCCCTTGAGTTGTATCTAAGCCGGGCACCGCGCGTTTATGGGCGGTGATTTCCAGGCTCGTGATGTAATCGCTCGGCTTGGTGCCAGCGGGAAGGTGGGCGATGATCTTCTGATAGAGCGGGTCTTGCCAATCCACCATGCCTTCAATGTAAGCCGACTTAGCCTTGAGTATGATGTCTTCCAGACCCGCCTCTTTGGCCATCCGCTCTATCTCCGGCACCAGCGCCGCACCCGCCACACAGCCCACCAGCGCCTCGACCATTTCGACGACGGCGGACGGCAATGGCTTGAGCAGGGCAAGGTCGGACACCGCCACCCGCCCGCCTGGCTTGAGCACGCGGGCGATTTCGCGCCACACCTGCGGCTTGTCAGGCGATAGGTTGATGACGCAGTTGGAGATGATGACGTCCACGCTCGCGTCGGCGACGGGCAGATGCTCGATTTCGCCGAGGCGGAACTCGACGTTGTCGAGGCCGGTACGCTGGCGATAGGTGGCGATGTTCTTGCGGGCTTTGGCGAGCATTTCGGCGGTCATATCGACACCAATGACGCGGCCGGTTGCCCCGACCTTGGGTGCCGCTACGAAGGCGTCGAATCCGGCGCCACTTCCCAGGTCGAGCAAAACCTCGCCGGGCCGCAGCGCAGCCACGGCACCCGGATTGCCGCAGGAAAGGCCGATGTTCGCACCGACCGGGAGAACCGCCAGTTCTTCCGCCGTGTAGCCGATATGGCGAGCCAGCGTGTCGGAGTCGACTTCCGACATGCCGGAACAGCAGCTCGACTTGCGTCGCTCGCTGCCGTGTTGGGCGATCTCCGCGTAACCGGCGCGCACCTTTTCCCGCACCGCTTCTTTGTCTTGTAGTGTTTCTTTCATAGATTCGTCATGCAGCAGGGGCCGGCGCCGGTGCCAGCATTGGCACCAGGATCTCAGCGACCGTTTGCACGCATTTGGCACAGGTCTTGTGCAGCAGATCCTGCTCCTTGAACTGCTGCTGTCCCTGCGCGGTCTGAAGGTCACATCCGCCCAGGAGCGTGCGGCAAGAGCAAGACCCGTGGGCCCGCTCGAAGGCGGCCATCAGCTCGTGCGTCTTTTGATAGGCGCCCTCGGTCGCGGAACGGTCCTGCTGGCCGCCGCGGCCGTATTTGAGGCCGAGCGCCAGGATGGCTCCCGTAACGGCGCCGCAAGTCTCTCCGCGTCGCCCCATCCCGGCGCCGAGGCCGGTGGCGAGCTTCAGCGCCGTCTCCGGATCCAGGCCAAGGTCCGGGCCAAAAGCGTACAAAATCGCCTGCGCGCAATTGTAACCGGATAGGAACTTTCCCTGCGCCACTTGGATTTTCGTATTTATTTGGTTTTACCTTTCAGTGCTCTGCTCCGAGCGAAACATCGTGCCGTAGCACATCTGAATATGCGCTCCTGGTTTCCATTTCTATTTGTTCAAAATTAACGCCTCTGGCAACGTTTCCACGAACCGCCGGATTTCATCCCGTACCTGGCGGTAAACCGCGAGCTTCTCCTCGCCGTCGGGCAGGTGCTTCGTCAGTTTCGGCGGGTCTTCAAAGCCTACGTGGACCACCTTGGCCTGGCCTAGGAAGACCGGGCAATGCTCATGGGCGTGACCACAGACCGTCACCACATAGTCGAAGTGGACGGGGCCAAGGTCTTCGAGCGTCTTGGAGTAGTGCTTCGATAGGTCCACGCCCACTTCGGCCATGACCTTCACCGCGTGCGGATTCATGCCGTGCTTCTTAATGCCGGCCGAATACGGCTCAATGACCTCGCCTCGTAGATAACGTGCCCAGCCTTCCGCCATCTGACTGCGGCAGGAGTTGCCGGTGCAGAGGAAGAGGACTTTCAGCTTTTGGCTTGTTGCTGGCATATCGTTTTGGGGGTGACCTGGAGAATCTTGGCAAGCTGCTGGCGGTCGGCGGCGGCTTCGGGCGAACGGGCCAGTGATTTGAAAACCCAGTCCAGCGCCTCGCGGATGACCAGGGGTGATGGCACGTCGGGCAAGCGGTAATACACCCAACGCTCGGTCTTGCGCGAGACCACCAGCCCGGCGTCGGCGAGCAGGGAAAGGTGCTTGGAGACGGTGGAGCCGGCGAGGCCGAGCAGCTCAATGAGCTGACAGACGCACAATTCCCGGCGGCGCAGAGCCAGCAGGAGCCGGACACGGCTGGCATCCGAGAGGGCGGCGGTAATCTTCAGAAAGTCGCGCATGGTCGTCTGGTTATTTAGTCAGGTGGCGAAATATAGAAACACCGCCGCCCGGAGTCAAGCCCGAAAACAACAATTCTGCCCATGAACCTCAAAATGCCTTCGTTGATTTCCAACAACTTGCGCATCTTGAGGTTCATGGGCGCAACGCGCGTAAAAAGTTCGGGGTGGTCTCATTATGGCCCTGTCAACCCCCCGCCGGGTGAGGACACTG
>CAINDV010001234.1 GCA_903847485.1 uncultured Verrucomicrobiota bacterium | reverse complement strand
TTGATTTGCTTCGACTCCTCCACCCGTTCACCTGGGGCCTAGCAACAGCTTGCCCAAGTTGAAGTAGAACAGCAGGGTGAACACATCCACCACGGCCAGCGTGATCGGGCCGGCGGCGATTTTCGGGTCCAGCTTCAGCGCATGAACCACCGTCGGGATGCCCAACCCCAGCGCGCACGCCA
This sequence comes from uncultured Verrucomicrobiota bacterium, assembly GCA_903847485.1. Lineage (GTDB taxonomy): Bacteria > Verrucomicrobiota > Verrucomicrobiia > Limisphaerales > JAJXZI01 > CAINDV01. Next base: position 3,760 of record CAINDV010001234.1, on the reverse strand, counting down.
TGCCCAGCGATAACACTATGCTCCCGCCAATCGCCGCCGCTGCCAGCACGCTGCCTTGCCACACGAACACCACCAGCGCGACCAGTCCACCGCACGCCAGGCCCAGCAGCGCCGCCACGCCCAGTTCGCGCCGCAGCGCGCCGAGGAACCACGGCAGCGTCGGCGCGCTGGCCCGGAGGCGTTGCAGCGTCACCGTCATGGATTGCACGCTGACACTTTCCCCCAGCGCCAGCACCAGCGTCAGAAAGAACGCCAGCACCAAACTGTGTGCCAGCGTCGCCTCGTACAGCCTGGCCAGCAGCGCCCCCACGATGCCACTGCCGATGGTCGTCAGCAGCCACGGAAACCGCAGGCGAAAGACCTTCCACGGTGATGCCCCTCGCATTTCCGACACGCGGAAACCGATCGTCTCAAATAGATCATCCAGCCGCTGACGCTCCTCTGGTTCGTCCGGGTGGGCGGTCATTTCGTCGGTGAGTAATCCGACTTCGACTACCCCGCGCATCCGCCGCTCGGCGTCCACGACAGGAAACGCGAGGAACTTGTAGAGCACGAACATCTCGCACGCCTCCATGACCGTTGCCGTCTCTGGAATCGCCAGCACGCGCGGCACCATGATGTCCGTGAGCGGTTTATCCAGCGGGCTGACCAACAACCGCCGGGTCGGCAGCACCCCCACGAGCTTGTCCGTCTCGTCCACCACGTAGAAGTAAATGAGACGCTCGCCGACGCCCTGTTGGCGGATCAGGTCCAAGGCCTGTTGCACCGTGGCCTCGTGCCGCAGCAGCGGTACGTCCGTGCGGGCGTACCTGGCGACCGGTTCGTTGAGATGATCGAAGCTTGGTTTCATGCGCGGCCGCCAGACTAAGCTGGCGGCGGTGCCTTTGACAATGCAGCGACAACGCCCGGCGGCTTTCCCATGATTTTGGAGACTCAGAATTCCTGAGCCGTGCGCACAAATCCGCAACCGGTAAGGAAACGAGGTAAGTCTTAGTCCGCCGGGTCAGGGGACCCGGCCTACGGCATGGCGCAATCCTGTAGGCCCGGTGCCCTCACCGGCACTGCCGTCTAGCCCGAACTCCGAAATAGGAGGAAGGTGAACAGTAGTGGGACCGGCATCCAGCCGGTCAGGTTGCGCGTTCGACCACAGGTCCGGTTTTTTCCACTAGGCAAACTGCAAACTGACCGACTGGAAGCCGGTCCCACTACTCGAAGGCATTTCCACTTCGGAATTCGGGTTAAACCTGGAAACAGCAGTTAAACTGCTCCGTTTAGGTTGAATGAAGGCCGCTACCACGCGCGCCCCGGCGGCGTGCTCCGCCTTGTCGGGTCAGCGGCGGGTGCGTGAGAGGCTCGCTTCGCAATTGCCCCGCCCACACTCCGCCACCCCAGGCAGTTGACAACTACGCCATCCGCCCCCTTCGCGCCAAGGCCAAGCTGCCAGTCGTCTGCATCGGCAAGTCAGCAGCGAGAGTTTCGGTCGGCACGCTGGCCGGGCGGAAGCAGCGGGTCGCCTGAGTGGCCGAGCAATTCTTTGGCAAATCGTTTAGCCCGGAAGCGGTGGTGCAGGAAAGGCTCGTGGCGCACTTTGCCGGGCTGCCATCAATCTCGGCTCCAAGGCCGCCGTCGCCAGAGGGCGAGTAGGGTCTTCCACGCCCAGCACGCCACGACGCAAAACTCTGATTGCATCCCGCCTCTCTCTGCCAAACACCTCTAAAAGCCACCGCAAAACTCAAAACAGTTGCCTTCGGTTTTGAATCTCCTTGTGGTAAGAGTGTCAGAGCTGGGCTTTTGGTCGCCGCGCGCGTTCGTTCAGGATTCGGGCGTGCCAAATTTTGTCAGCGATTGTGTTTGCCTTGCCTGGCTCTGGCCTTTAGTCTGCGCGCCGACAGTCGCTGGTGCAATGATTTTGCCTAAGTTAGAATGTAGGTTGCCGAGCAATCCAGTTGCCGAGCAACCCAGTAAGAGTAACGGGCTTCCGCCTGAAGCCGGTGGCGCTCGCCTGCCACGAGCCATCCGCTGGCGACCCGGTCTTGTCTTCCGGCACGCTACGACACTACCCCTCCAGCGGCATCCGTCGGCGGATGCTGTACCTGTGCCCCAACCCCAGGCGGAACGCTACTTCGTGGACTGCTTGGAGACCGACCGCTTGTTCGCGGGCACACGAAAACCTGAGAGGAGAACCCCTATGACCATGAAACTCATCATCTTCAAAACCGCCGCCACCGTGGCCGCAATCACCATTTCAATGCCACCGGCCGCCGCCGCCGCCGAAGGGTGGTGGCTGGAAGGCGGACCCGTATTCCGTGGCGCCATGCACTACCAAGTCAGCGGCTCCTCCTATGTCCAAACGCTCGGGCTGCACGCCGCCACCGGGCCGCTGGTCGCCCCCGCCAGTGTCGGTTCGGCCAACCAATACGCCGACCGCACTTACGACAACGGCTATGTGAAACTGGACGCGGGCACCTTGGACCCCAACGCCATTGGCGGACCGGGCCAGACTTGGAATTGGGCCTACGACGCAGCCTCCCAGTTCAACGCCCCGTCGGCCACCCTGTCCTTCATCAAGCAGGGCGACCTCGGCTACCACTCGTCAGTGGCGGGTACAGTCAGCGGCGGCGGGGACTTGCGGAGTAGCGGAATCAACCTCCTGTCAGGGTTCTCGGTTTACCACGCGAAACGCTTGACCATCGAACTAGGCTTCGGCTTCCAAGGTCTATGGGGTCAGACTTCCTCCTTTGGCACCTCGTCTTATCAGGAGCAGACGGGGCGGATCAATGTCACCGATACCTACGCTGCGGCGAGTGCCGTTGATCTCACCTATGGTTTTCCGCCTCCTCGCACCGCCCCGGGCGGCTACGCCGGTACTTACGGTGGGCCGGCCGACGGACCTTCGGCCTGGGTAGGCGGCTACCCGGTGATCGGCAACCTACCCACCGCTCGCGCCAGTGCGAATGAGTCCGTTTCCACGGCACAAAATAACATTAACTACCGGCTCTCCACCGATCTCTATGAGTTGAATCTGTCGCCACGGGTCCGCTACGCCGCCACCAAGCGCCTATGTCTGCATGTGACTCCCACCCTGGGCCTGGCGGTAGTCGGCCTCAACGCCGAACGCACCGAATCCTTCTACAACAACACCTCCGCAGGCACCACCCAACTCGGCTCCTGGCGTGATTCGCAGAACGGTTGGCAGGTCAGCTTTTCCGGCGGGGTAACGGCCGGCGTTGATTATGACTTGGGCAAAGGTTACTTCGTGGGCATCTTCGGTGGTTACAACTGGGTGGTCAACCCCACCCAGGTTGAGCTTGGTCCCAGCCGCGTCACGATGGATGCCAGCGGCTATGTCACCGGGGCGGTCTTCGGCCGCCGGTTCTAAGAGCGTGTATGGATACCCCACCCCAGCGCCGCGTGAGGGCACGCGGCCTACAGGAAACCACCGGAACGGACCTCGATTGTAGGCCCGGTCCCCTGACCGGGCGGGTGTTCAAACAGGTTCTAAGCCGTAACTATGCAGTTGGAAACCGTGACAAAGGCGCGGCCGACGGCGTAGGACAGGCGTCGCGCCTGTCTCCATCTTCACTCCCTTGCCTTACTAAAAAGTGAGCATTTGTCGCCATCAGCAACCGCTCAGGAAAACCGTTCCCAGACGATTTTACAAGAGTTCTTTCTCGGTACTTTGTACTGAAAACAATTTGATAAAGTGCGTGCCCGTAAGTACTCATAAGTGTCTGTTTATTTTGGTTCAACCCCTTCGGGG
>CAINDV010001233.1 GCA_903847485.1 uncultured Verrucomicrobiota bacterium | reverse complement strand
CGACTCGCTGCCACCGAGTCATTGGCGGGAGTTCATTGAGACACGCGCCGCGGTGACAGCAGTGGTGAGGCGGCCCTTGCGACCGCGCCAGTTGGTAGTTCGCGGTGCGGCGATCCGCGCAGGACTCAAGGAACGGCACCGGGCGCGGATCGCGCAACTGAGTCGCTACCCCTGGAAACGGATTTACTTAAGTTAGCGCCTATGGCCTGCGCGCCCCCAAGGTGTCCATCAAACCGGGTCAACCCCAGAAATGAACTCGCCATTGTTTCCCGCAAAAGACCCCACTTATTCTGAGGTCTGGACCCACTTGCATCCGCGCCTTCGCCCCGTAGTGGCGCTGGCACCTCGCCAGCGGCTGTCCCGACCGGTGCCTCGCCTGTCGAACAGCAACCGGGACGGTTGCCAGGACACTGGCAGCCGAGGACGGACTGCCCCACTTGCATCCGCGCCTTCGCCCCGTAGTAGCGCTGGCACCCTACCAGCGGCTGTCCCGACCGGTGCCTCGCCTGTCGAACGGCAACCGGGACGGTTGCCAGGACACTGGCAGCCGAGGACGGACTGCCCCACTTGCATCCGCGCCTTCGCCCCGTAGTGGTGCTGGCGTCCTGCCAGCAACTTGTCCCGACCGGCGCCTCGCCTGTCAAACGGCAACCGGGACGGTTGCCAGGACGCTGGCAGCCGGGACGGACTGCCCCACTACAGCCTCACCGCCACTCGTGCTTGGGGTACTTTCGCTGCAACTCGGATTTGATGCGCGGATAGTGCTCTCGCCAGAAGCCCGCCAGGTCTTGCGTGATCTGCACCGGGCGGTTGCTCGGCGCGAGGATATGCACCACCACCGGCACGCGACCCATGCCGATGCGCGGCGTCGCCGTCACGTCGTAAAGCTCCTGGATGCGCAGCGCGATGAACGGCTGGCCCGTGGCTTCGTAGGTGACTTTGGGCGTGCGGCCGTTGGCCAGCGAGAGTCGCTCCGGCGCGTGTTTGTCGAGCAACTGCCGCTGCGCGTGGGAAAGCCACGACTCCACCAACGAACGCACTTCGCGGTCCTTGATGTCCTTGAAAGAAACCGCGCCGTGGCAAAGCTGTTCCAGCAGCGGCAGGCGGTCGGCGTCGGCTATGGGCGGAAGCTCCAATTCCGGGCACCAGGCGGCGAGTTGGTTCAGTCGCAGAATCCACTGGTCCACCGCGTGGTTCCAATGCGTCAGCGTCAGGCGGCCAGCGGCCACTTCCGCGGCCAGCAGCTTCGCGGCGGCGTCCGCCGGCGGCGGCTCCACCCGGCGCGAAGACAACACCAGCTCGCGAAAACTCCACTGTTCTTCCGCGTAAACCCGGCGCGTGGTGGTGTCGTAGAAAACGCGCGGCGTCGCCTGCAAATCTTCGGGAAACAGCTCCTTCAGCCAGTCAGCCTCGATGGCGGTGGCCAGCGAGAGGATCGTGTTGAGCGACTTCTCGGCGCCTTCCACTTCGCGCACCTCGGCGGCAACGAACAGCGGGTTGCGTTGCACGACGCTTTCCCGCGCCAGCGTGCCGCGCCGGCCGTGGACCAGTTCGCAGCGCAGCGTGCCTTCGTCCAGCCGGCGGGCGACGCGATCCGAGAAGCCGATGAGAATGCACTTCTG
>CAINDV010001232.1 GCA_903847485.1 uncultured Verrucomicrobiota bacterium | reverse complement strand
GTATCCGCAGATGGATTTGACCCGCGTGGGCATTTACGGCGGCTCCGCTGGCGGCCAGAACTCCACCCGCGCCCTGTTGAGCCACGGGGATTTCTACAAGGTCGCCGTCTCGGACTGCGGCTGCCACGACAACCGGATGGACAAAGTCTGGTGGAACGAGCAATGGATGGGCTGGCCGGTGGACGAAAGCTACGTCCGCAGCTCGAACGTCGCCGACGCCTACAAACTCACCGGCAAGCTCTTGCTCGTCGTCGGGGAACTGGACCGGAACGTGGACCCGGCCTCCACCATGCAAGTCGTCAACGCGCTCATCAAGGCGGACAAGGATTTCGAGTTGCTGGTGATTCCCGGAGCGGGACACGGCTGCGCCGAAACGCCCTACGGCAGCCGGCGGCGGATGGATTTCTTCGTCCGCCACCTGCTCGGCGTGGAGCCGCGCCGCTCGTAACGCCTTTGGGCGCGAGCGCCTCGGGGTGCTGTTCTCCGCGCCCCTACCGAAAACCCAGGGCTGCATTGGGGGTGCAAGACAGATTTCTTCGCTGTCGGCGACCGGCTCTCTTTAACACCACGCAGAAGCGAGGGGTTAATGAGCGAAACGCCGCGGTGTATTTACGAAGCGAGTTGCGGCGGGCCGGAATTGGGCCGGAGAATCCACCCGAGAAATGCAGTCCGGCACCCGCAAAATGGCGGGCGAAAAATAAATGTTGCCAAAAACGTGGTGTCGCGAATATTCGTGCGCCGGGATGCAAAGGTGTTGGGGCGGTCCTGCCGGGCGCGAACGTGCTCGGCGGGGCGTCGTGACGCGGCGTTCCACCGGTCAAAAGCCGGCTTGGCAACTGAACAAGACGCGCAAGCGTCATAAAGCAGCAGTCGGTGAACTAACACATATCAAATAGCAATAGCGACAGACAAACGAACTAACAACGAACTAACAACAAACGAATAACACCTCTATGAAAAAACTTGAATCATTACTTACCATCAAGGGTACAAGAGGTGCCCTGAAACGGTTCACCCTCGGATTGGCGGCGAGTGCGGCCTTCCTGGCGGGAAACGCAGGTGCCCAGACCACCATCGCCAACGGCGAGACCGTAACTGTAACCGATCCGGACGGATACTTCGGCAGTGCGGGCGACTTGACGATCAATGACGGCGCGACGCTCATTATTTCGGGCGCCCAATCCGCACCCCCCGTGGGATACAACATCGCCAACGCGCTCATCTTCGCGGGCAACGCCGGCACGAACGGCCTGAAGTTCAATAATAACGACACGAAATGGGGCTTCACCGGCCCGATTACATCCATCGCAACGGGCAATCAAATTATCACCATCACCACCGGCGTGAACGGAAATGGCGACCGTGAAGATGTACAGTTCGCGTCGGCCATCCCCGATGGCAGCGGGGTCACCGTTGGGCTTCAGATCACTTACAACACTCAGACGGGTGCCAATAGTTACGTCAACCTGAGTGGTTCGAACACCTTCAGCGGGCCAATTACCTTGATCAGAGGCAACGCCGCCATCATGGGCTACCTGGTGATCGGTGGCGAACGGTATGAAAAGGCCTTTGATGCAACGCTGTACACCATTCCCGGATCGGGAAGTTTGGGCAACGGCAATTACGCCGGCGCCATCACACTCGGCGCCCAGACGGCCCTCGACTTCAACACGTCGGCGAACCAGACCTTGTCGGGCGTGGTATCCGGCGCGGGCCAGGTGATCCAGGATATCGCGGGCAGCACTTTGACCCTCTCTGGCGCCAACACCTACACCGGCAACACGACGGTCAAGGGCGGCACGTTGCACCTCGCCAGCACGGGCAGCTTGAAATTCGTCGTCAACAATACCACGGCCAACAAAGTCACGGGTGCCGGAGCCGCCACTTTGGATGGCACGTTCACCATTGACACCTCGGCGGTTACCGTGGCCACGAATACCTGGACCCTGGTGGACACCACCACCAAGTCCTTCGGCGGCACTTTCAAGGTGGCTGGCTTCACCGGTCCCGTGGGCGGCGTCTTCACGAAAGAGGTTGCGCCCGGCATCAGCTATACCTTCGACACCGCGACGGGCAAGCTCACGTTGAACTCCATCGCGGCGATCACGTCCTTTGGCATTCCCGGCTATGCCGGCGTCATTAACAGCGTCGCACTGACCATCAGCCTGACCGTGCCGTATGGGACGGATTATGCCACCCTCGCGCCGAACTTCACGGTGATTAACGGAACGTGCGACCAGACCAGCGGCCGGCCGCCGACACCGACCTTCGCCGCCGCCAACCCGGTCACCTACACCGTCAGTAACGGGGCCATCGTCCACGCCTATGCCGTGACGATCACCACCGCGCCCGCGCCGATCCTCTTCGGTACCGCCGGCGCTCCATTGCAGACGTTCGACGCGGTGCCACCCTTCTCCGAGTGGTCCACGTTGGGCGTGGCTGGAGCTGCGCTGACTGTGGAGAGTGATGGCTTTATTGACATCGCCATGAAGGGCATCGCCGCCAGCGGCATCAATGCCACGATCGCCTCGAAAGCTGGTGGCGGGACGGGCGGAACGGCCTTCTGGCGCCCGGAAGATGCCAGACTGGAAACGCGAGCGAGCGGCGGCCTCATGACGCTGCTCATGGCTAAACTGTATAATGCCTCGGGCCACACCATAGGCGCTGTGAACATCGCCTACACCTACAGCCTGTTGTCGCAGGTCTGCACCAATGAAGGGGTCCCGGGCCACCGGTTGCTGTGGAGCAAGAGCGGGGCGGCTGGCACTTGGACGGCGGTAGGGGACGCTCTCCTCACGTCTCCCAACACCAATATCGTCACCTTCAAATTGGATCCGTTGAACTGGGCGAAGGGGGACACTCTCTTTGTCGTTTGGGCGGATGACAACGCTGTCAACAAACCCCGACGGTGACTTCACCATTGACAATGTCAGCTTTACCTCGGCTGCCCCAACGGCGGACATGAAGACCTTCGGCCCGGGCGCCAACATCAGTGGAACGAACATTACCTGGGTGGTGCCGGCCGGCACGGCCCTGACGAACCTCGCCCCCACCTACACGGCTTCCTACGGGGCGACGTGCCCGAAGGGTTCGGGCGTGCCCCAGGACTTCAGTCTCGGCCCGGTGCATTACCTTCTGACTTCCTCGGATTCGCTCGTCACCAATGACTACAAGGTGACGGTTACCGCGGCGTCGGGCCTGCCTGTCACGGGTGGTTTGAGGGTCTGGCTGACGGCCGACGCCGTGGACCCCAGCGACCCCACCCAGGTCCGGACCTCGGGCAGCGACGTGTTCGTCCAAAAGTGGCTCGATCGGAGCGGCTACGGCAATCTGGCTACGAACGGCGCCCCCGACAACCAACCGCTGTACATCGCCAGCGGTCTGAACGGCAAGCCGGTCGTCGAATTCGTGCAGCGAAACAACCCGAACGGAACGGTCAACGAAGGGCTTGGCTCGAAGTTGTCCCTGGGCGATCTGAGCGCCCAGTTCCCCGCAGCCGGATCCATTTATGCCGTTGCGACGATTGGAACTGCGAGCCTTCCCAGTGACGGGATGTACAACCTGTTTGGTAACCGCACCAACGACGAGCGCTGGGTGGGAGGCAACTGGAGTGAGGTTACTCCAGGCTCATTCCGGGGCGGCAGGGCGAACTTCCCCGGCCAGTTTGGCAACATGCCGCAATCTGGGTCGCATCTCTTCGCACTGGCAAGCAGCAGCACGAATTACCAGCTTCTGGTGGACGGAACGTTGATCGGCCAGACCACGGGCGATTACAACAGCGGTGCCGACAACGACTGGACCATCGGCAACCGCGTCTCCATGGACGGCCTCGCCGCGCAGTTGAATGGCGACATCGCCGAGCTTGTTATCTTCAACCGCATCCTCAGCCCCGGCGAAGACGCCCAGATGGGCTATCACCTGGCGACCAAGTACGGTGTGGCGACACCCTATCAGCCGGCGGAGATCGTGGGCTTCGGTATCCCGGGGGCTGACGGAGTCATTGACCAGGGTTCCAAGACCATCGCCCTGACGGTGCCGTACACGCCGTGGGGGGCTTCGGGTTTGGCGAGCCTCGCGCCGACCGTCATGCTGACGTCCGGCACGAGTAGGCCGGCCTCCGGCGTTCCGCCGACACCGAACTTCGCCGCCTTGAATCCGGCAACCTACACCGTCATCGACGAGACCACCATCCCCCCCACCACCAACACCTATATCGTGACGGCCATCGTGACCGGACCCAGCTCGGAGAGATCCATCTCTCTCTTCTTCCCGGGTGTTGGCTATGCCTGGCCGAGTGACGATACCGGGACCAATCTGCTCATCGCCGTGCCCAGTTCAACCGCCGTGACCGCACTGGCGCCCACCTACACGGTGTCGCAGTTCGCCAGTTGCAGCCCAGCGTCCGGAACGGTGCGCGACTTCACCACCCCGCAGACCTACGTGGTCACTGCCGAGGATGGGACACGGCAAGCTTACTCTGTGACGGTGCAAAAGATCACGACCGTTGCGTCGGGCTACCAAGGGCTTGTCCTGGCTACTGGCCCGGTGTCCTACTGGCCGCTGAACGAAACCAGTGGTACGACGGCGTTTGATCTGGCGAGCGGCGTCAATAACCTCACGTATGGCACCATGCTGAGCCTGAACCAGGGCGGGTTACGGGCTGACGGAAACCCGTCTGTCCTGTTCACCAACGCAGTAGCCGACGCCGACTTCACAGGAAAGCCGTATGACAGCAGCCTCAACCCGAGCCAAGCATTCTCGGTCGAGTTCTGGATTAAGCCCGCCAACGCGAATGGGCAATATCTGGTTTCACTCCAGGACCGTAGCCTCGGTGGAAACCAGCGATGGGGTTATGCGATCCAAAGAAACAACGGCGGGGCAGGGTTTAACTTCACGTGGGGGACGCCGGGACCAAACTCCCAGACCATCAATGGCGTCACGACCATCGTGGCGGACCAGGTCTATCATGTTGTCGCCACCTTCGATGGAGCCACGATGAAGCTCTATGTGAACGGCAACCTGGATGGCTCAGCCGCCGTGCCGACCTATGAGCCAGCCACTTCCAGCCAGCCCGGCTTCTCGATCGGCTCACGCAACGGCAACACCGGCGGTCAACCGGCCAACATCCAGGACGTGGCGCTGTATGGCCGCGCGCTCACGCCGCAGGAAATCCAGACCCACTTGCAGAACGCTCCGAGCAACCTGCAAGTCGGCCAATCTGGGGGCAAGGTGGTCCTCACCTGGGTGCCCGGCGGCGGCGGCCTACAGGCAGCCCCGGTCGTGACCGGCCCCTACACCAATGTTCCGGCTGCGACGTCGCCCTATACGACTACGCCATCGGCTGGCAGCACGTTCTGGCGTGTGAAGTTCTGAGTAATCCTGCGTCTT
>CAINDV010001231.1 GCA_903847485.1 uncultured Verrucomicrobiota bacterium | reverse complement strand
GGTCTCCATGACGCCGACAAAGCTGGTGTGCATCTCCCGTGATGCGAATCCGGTTTGTGCCCAGTTCGGCTGGCCGTGGCTGGCGTCGAAGACGGCCAAGGGGCGGCGACTGGAAGGGCGGATGATTTGGGGGCCATTAGGAGCAGGAGGCGGCTTGGATGGGATTAACGGCACAACAACTCCGTCAACAACAATGGAGCAAAGCGGGAGCTAATTGAGGGCTGTTTGAAAGGAACGCCACCAAAACCGCATTGCGATCAATGTTTGCAAGGGGTTTGCGATTCTCGCTTGACAGTTGCCGACGCTTTGACTACGTTTCACGGCATGAACCGCACGAAAGCAAAGAAAACGAAGGTTGAAACCGTTCACGTCGGCAATGCCCGCGTGAAGATATACCGTCGCGTCCGCACCGTGGCCGGAAATGCCTACCCCACGTTCGAGGTTTGCGACTTCACGAGCGGACGCCGGAAGCTGCGGAGCTTCGCCGACCACAAGGCCGCGCTTGATGAGGCCATGCGGATTGCCCGCTTGCTGTCCACAGGGGACGCCGTTGCCGCTTCTATGTCTGGAAAGGAAGCCGCCAGCTTTGGCCGGTGCCTTGAACTCCTACGCACCACCACCGACGCGCCGGAACTGGCCTGCGCCCGATATGCCGAGGCCATCGGCATCTTAGGCAATGGCGACCTGCTTACCCGCGCCGCGACATTCTACATGGAGCGGCACCCCAACACCCTGCCGCAGATCACGCTGGCCCAGGCCGCTGACGAAATGATTGAACTCCGCCGTCAGGGCAAGGCGAGCGGCCCATACCTTAACGACCTGCGACACCGCACGACCTCATTCACGAAAGCCTTTGCCGTCCACCCCGCCAGCGTCACGACTGCGGACTGCCAGCGATTCTTTGACGGGCTGGCATCCGCTGCCGCTACGAAGAACGCCACCCGCCGCGTGATATGGCGTCTATTCGATCATTGCGAGAGCCGAGGCTACATCCCGAAAGGAACCAACCCCGTCAGCGATACGAAGGAAGTCGGAGGCAAGCGTGATGATACCGTCGTTGTCTGGACGGCGGAGGAAATGGCGCGGCTCCTTTCCCATGCGTCGCCTTCCTTCCTGCCCGTGGTAGCCATCGGCGGATTCGCTGGCCTACGCACCAGCGAGATCATGGCCCTCGACTGGCGAGACATCCGCCTTGCCGAGCGATCTATCAAAGTGACATCCCGGAAAGCCCGTTGCGCTGGCACCCGGCTGGCACCGATCACGGACAATCTCGCCGCATGGCTGACACCGCTGGCCAAGAAAAGCGGACCACTCTGGCCTTGCGCGGAAACCGCATGGAAGCAACGCGCCAAGAGGTTTCACGCGGAGCAAAACGCCGCCGCCGCCGCCGCTGACTTGCTCCCGTGGCGTCACAACGCCTTGCGCCACTCGTTTTGCTCCTACCGTGTCGCCGCGACTCAGGACGTGCCCAAGACGGCGCTGGAGGCCGGCAATAGCGCCACCACGATCTTCAAGCACTACCGGGCGCTTGCGACCGAGGCCGAAGGCAGGGCTTGGTTCAACATCCTACCCCAGCAGGCCGAGAACGTCATCCTACTTACCAAAGTCGCATGACCGCCGCCTTGCTCAAAATGAAGTAGCAGCCCCGCCAATTTTACCACCCTACCCGGCCCCAACAAGGCCGGGTTTTTTGTTGTCCCGGCTGAACCGGCGAAAAAGCAAAAGTTGACGTTGAGGTTTTTCAGACTCAAAACAGCCCCCAAGCAAGTCTTTAACGTGTTGCGCCGCAATGGGTTAGAGGCTTTCGTCATTTATTTCAAAATATTTGTTCACAAGGCACTTTCGCGGCGTGACAACCCCCGCAAGTCGCTACCTGCCAGCATGTTACCCGCTACCACGACCCGCGCAAAAGTGCGCCAAGTCGCCAAAAACCACCACGTTGCAGGATAAGCACTTACAAACAACCGATAGCGCCGCTTTTGCGTCCAGAGTTGACGTTGCGCAGCAGGGTAAGAACAAGGCGCAATACCGCGCCGAGTTCGCTAAACAATGACAAACGAAACTAAACCGGACCTATTGGTTGACAGCGAAGCTTGCGCATACCTGAAATGCGAAAGCCGGACCTTGCGCGCCTGGCGTCGCCGTGGACTGCCCTTTATTAAGATCACGAACAAGGCAGTTCGCTACCGACAAAACGACCTCGACCGATGGCTCGACTTGCACCGCGTTCAAATTCGGGGAGGTTCCCGATGAGACCCGCCCTTCGCGCCCAGGCCCGTCGCGCCGTCGCCAAAATTGAAAGAGCACTTCGCCGTGGCTGGGCACCCGGCAAAGGCCCGGTTTGCAGTTTCGGAAAGCGCCGCCAGACCCGACGGGAGGCGGGCGGACAATGACTGCCAATCCCCTCGACTCCATTGTCGTCAGCATGTTTCCGAACGTGCTGCCCGCTCCGCCGCTCGCCGTAAAGCTGCCCGCCTTGCTCGCCGCCATGCGCAGCGACAGATACGCCGCGCCAATTCACATCGCCCGCGAATTGTTCGCCGCGTGGAAAGCCGTCTGCCCGGCGCTGGACGATAAATCTTCGCCAGAGGCCCAAGCGTACGACCGGCATAAAAAGACGCTCCCGGCTTTCACAATGTCCGGGACATGTTCAGACCGCAAGACTCCGCTGGCACATTCCAACTTGTTACAGATAGACCTCGACAAGTTGAACGGCGGCGTGCCGGAAGTCCGCGCCAAGGTGCGGGGCGACCCGCACATCCTCTTTGGTTTTATCTCGCCCAGTGGCGACGGCTTGAAGCTTGGCTTGCGAATTGACGGCGACCGGCACCTTGAATCATTCCTGGCCGCTGAATCTTACTTCCTGGCGACCTACGGCGTGAAGATTGACCGCTCCGTCAAGGACCGGCTCCGCCTTTGTTTCGTGAGTCACGACCCGGACCTGTGGACGAATGACAACGCGACCCAGCTACCAATCCCTGAAGCCGTACCGGCCGAGGATGAACAGGAGCCAGAGCCGTCACCCGAAATCCGAACATCCGGCGCACCGGCCATCTTGGTTTTGCCATCCGGCCAGGTGACTGTTTCCGAATCAGCCAGAGCCATTTTCACGGCCGTCGCACCGAGCGAAACACTATTCCAGCGCGGCGGCGCGCTTGTGGAGTTGATAGAGATGGACGGCACCCCCAGCCTTAGTGTGCTCGCGCCGACCGCCTTCCGTAGCCGGGCCGAGCAGCATGGCCGTCTATTCGCGTGGAGAGTTGACGATGGCAAAGCGGTCCTAAAGCCGGTTGCCAAAATGAGTGAGGACGACTCCAAGACTTTGCTGGCTACCACCGAGGCCCGCGAACTGCTCCCGCACATCAGCAGCATCGTATCCGCGCCGGTCATCACCGACGCTGGCGACGGCCAGGTTGCCATCATTGGCCCAGGTTATCACGAAGAGCTTGGCGGTATTCTGGTGACTGGCGGAACCATGCCGCCGCAAGTACCACCCGCCGAGGCTGCCGCTTCGCTCAAATGGCTGGTGGAGGAATTCGACTTTCAATCCGAAGGCGACCGCGCCAGAGCACTCGCCGCTTTCATCACCCCGGCCCTACGCATCGGCGGGTTCTTGAAAGGCAACGTGCCTATTGACGTGGCCGAGGCGGACCAAAGCCAAAGCGGAAAGGGTTATCGTCACGACCTGATTTGCACTCTCTACCGCGAGCGGTCCTATGTCGTCACCGCCAGAACTGGCGGCGTCGGCAGCATGGACGAATCTTTCGCCGCTGGTCTGGTAGCAGGCCGGCCATTCATCATGCTGGACAATCTCAGAGGACGCCTCGACAGTCAGCATCTTGAGTCATTCCTGACGGCCCCCGGTTTATTCCCGGCTCGAGTACCGCGGCACGGCGAGGTTCTGATAAATCCCAAACGGTTTCTCATTCAACTTTCCAGCAACGGTGTTTCCGCAACGCGAGACCTGGTAAATCGGAGCAGCATTTGCCGAATTCGGAAACGTCCCGGTTTCAATTATCGGGATACACTTTCGGAATTGCAGGAACGCCAACCGTATTTTCTTGGGTGCGTGTTTTCCATCATTGCCGAATGGGTTTCCAGCGGGAAACCGAAAAGCAAAGACTGCCGCCATGACTTTCGGGAATGGTGCCAAACTCTCGACTGGATTTGCCGCGAGTTGCTTTCCACCGCTCCGCTCCTGGACGGCCATGTAGAAGCCCAGGAACGCGCTGCCAATCCTGCCCTGACTTGGCTTCGAGCCGTTGCGCTGGCAGTTGCGGGCGAAGCCCAGTTGCCAACGACCCTGACGGCTTCCGAGATTTGCGAACTGTGCGATCAGCATGGTGTAGAACTACCCGGAGCCGGCCAGGCCAAAGACGCCCCAAACATTCAGGCCGGCAGGTTGCTCGCCAAGGTGTTTCGGGAATCGGCAATGGTGGGACTGGACGGTTTCCAGATCACGCGGGAACTCCGCCCGGTGGACTTCGGAACTGGCGGAGGCAGGCAGGAAGCCAAGTTCTACACCTTCCAGAAGCCATGAATCCCTTTACGCAGCCGTCGCAGCCGTCGCAGCCGTTCACAGTAAGACGTGGGAAAACGGCCCTTTTTTCTAGGTGTAAGGGTGAACGACTGCGACGACTGCGCGGCTGCGGACCCCTGAACCCATGAAAAACACCCTCGAAATTGCCCGCGACATCATATCCAGCCTGCCCCCGGCCATATCCGGCCAAGGGGGACACCCGGCGACCTTCCGCGCCGCTTGTGAGTGTGTCCGCCTTGGCCTATCCGACGGCGACGCCTTGAGCCTGCTACAGGAGTTCAACCGCCGCAGCTGCTCGCCGCCGTGGACGGAAAAGGAACTCAGACACAAGCTGACGGACGCCCGCCGCGCCGCTGGCGGACAAGTCCGCCGCTGGCACCGGCCCGCCGCCGCGACCGCCGTCCGCGTGGTCTGGCGGAGTGCGACCAGGCCGATGGCAGCACCACCACCAGCACCACCACCACCGATGGCACCGCCGCCGCTGGTCCCGGAGCCGTCCATGCCAGACTTCTGCGACCTGAACCCCGGTACACAACACATGGCCGGCTGGCACCGCGACGGCACGCCGATATTCAGAGGCACCGTCGGCGAGTGGCGAGCACACTTCCAAAGAATATGAGCATCCTATCCCTCGCCGTCCGCATCTTCTCCGGCATCACATGGCGTCTGGAAAGCATCCGCGCCCGCTGGCAGACGGAACGCGATCACGCGGAAGCCGAGCGGCGGATAGCCTTGGAACGGAAGCGCGAGGAGATTGTGAGCAGGAAGGCGAAGAGGAATTTGAAAACCAGCACCGGCGGAACGCTCCCCCGGCCTTGGGCAAAATTGCCGAAGGCGGCAAAGGTCACTACCCGCGCCATCTGCGCCGCGAAGGCGACCGTTGGCGAACGGACCTACGACGCCGGAAAGGACTGGATCGAAACCAACCAGCTTGGCCGGCGCAACTTGCAACCGCAGCAAATCGCCGTGCTCCGGGGGAATATCTACAACCGCCGAAAAGCGAAACACGGCGGAGACCACGGAAATCAACACACAGTGGCAAAAGCTCAAAATGACCCTTTGCCATCCACCGCCGCGATCGTCGCCGCCGAAACCGGCGTCAGCCCGGCAACGATCAAGCGCGACGGCAAGCTGGCGGAGCCGTTGATCCCCCTGGAATGCCCCCGATGCCACGCCCTTTTCGGCGCTCCGACCGGCTGCCCCCCCGCGGTCTGCCCATCTTGCCGGAGAGAAACCCTTGTCCCCAAAACTTAACACCCGCTCAAAAACTTATGGTTGAATTTCGAGACTTCGACTACCAGCCCAACCCATCCCCCCGCGACCCGCTTGCCGGTCCGGAGTGTTGCGACTTCGACTGGACGGCGCTCTATTCCGCCCTGGGGGAAGACCACCCGGCACCACCCGATCACGCCGCGCTGAGTGCGGCGCTCATGGTCATCGTGGACTGGATCACCCAGGAAGGCCGCGCATGGCCAGCGACCTGCGGTAGGAGAGCTTTGGCCGTCAGGTTGGTTCTCAGGCCTGAAGTCTCAGGCCGCGCTTTGGCCGAGCGGCTGGGGAAGTCGCACAACTTCTTTTCCAAGTTTTGCGCTGAGTTTGCCAGACGCTTTCACATCGTGAACAGGGCGCAGTCGCACGCCCGCCGTGGCCTCTTTCAACCTCGGTCCGCTACTTTGACACCCCCCAGCGACGAAACCCCGCCAGAACCAAAGCAGGAGGCCTTGCCGCATGAATGAGACAGCCTTTGACGACGAAGGCCGGGTCGTCGGCACGAGCGAAATCGACTTCGAGGCGATGGACGCCCGCCTTGCCGGCGAAGAACCGGAACCAATCCAGCAGGACGAAGCCCGCTCCCGTCAGGAAACCGCCCGGCGCTTGCTCATGCTCTTGACGACCAACGCGGACAGCTACCGCGCCGGACAGCGGGCGATCTTGCTGGCCTATCTGTGCGGCGTATCCGACTGCCAGACCCAGGCCGAGCTTGCCGAACGGATGAGCCTGTCACCCGGCAGAATCAGCCAGGCACTAAACATTCTCAGGCGCGAATTTGCAATGCTGGCAAGGTTTTGATGCACTCAGACCCGCCGAAAACTAAACATCCTCCCGTTTACATGGACCAACGAACATTTGAAAAAGACGTGCTGGCAGTCCTCGACAGAGCACTTGGCGACGCGAAAGACAGCGTCGCGCCCGGCGTATTGCCAGAAACCATGTCCCGCACCGCGGCCTTTGTCATTCGCGAGGCGGGTTTGAAAATCCCGGCAGACACCCGGAACGAACTCGACAAGCTGCAAACTCGTTTCCAGCGTGCTTTGGACGGCATTTTGGCGAATACGACCGACTCCGCCCGCGGCAGTTTCCGGGCACAAATGGTAGCCATTGATAAAGCGGCACAACAGGGCAAACCCGGACCCGAACACGTTTGGAGTCAGGAGGAACTCGCTGCCGAGTGCTCCCAGCGCAGAGCGGCTTTCCGGTCCGCCCTGTTTTCGACGACGGGCGAGGCGCTGGCACTTGCGCAACCGTTCGCCATTCAGTTCTGCCAGGCAGCGACCGACCTTGCCGACCGCATGGAGGTTGTCGAAAGAGATTCTTGCACGTCGTTTGCCGTGGAGTTCCAACCGAGCCGCAGTCTTGACGCCCTACGCAAATGCGCG
>CAINDV010001230.1 GCA_903847485.1 uncultured Verrucomicrobiota bacterium | reverse complement strand
CGCCTCCGAGTTTCTGGCACTCTATCCGGGTGCTAACATCCTGGTCGCAACTAAGGACGATTTCGAGAAACTGAAGCGCAAGACGCTGATGAGTCGCATCGCGACGGGCAACTGGGATGCGGTGATCGTCACGCACTCCAGTTTCGAGAAGATACCGGTGGCGTGAGCCACGCAGGAGGAGTTCTTCAAGGAGCAATTGCGCGAACTGGCGCTGGCCATCCAAGAGCAGCGCAAAGAGGGCGACTCACGCATCGTCAAGGCACTGGAGCGTGCCAAGAAGCAACTGGAAGCCAAGCTCAAGGAACTCTGTGCCGACGAAAAGAAGGACGATGGTCTTACCTTTGAGGAGCTGGGTGTGGACTATCTCATGGTGGATGAGAGCCATGCCTTCAAGAACCTGTTCTATGTCTCCAAGATGGCTGGTGTTCTGCGATCTGTCTATTCCGACGGGGACAAGGCTTCTCCGTTTACGAAGACATGCGGGACAAGTTGCTGGCGCGGGGGATTCCCGCTTCCGACATGGAATTCATCCAGGCCCACGACGGCGACGCCGCCAAGTTGCAACTCTTTCGCGACGTGCGCGCTGGCAAGGTGCGCATCCTCTTCGGCAGCACCCAGAAGATGGGCACCGGCGCCAACGTTCAGGAACGCTTGATCGCCCTGCATCATCTGGACGCCCCGTGGCGCCCCGCCGATGTCGAGCAACGCGAGGGGCGCATCCTACGGCAGGGCAACACTAATGCCGAAGTGCAGATCTATCGTTACGTCACGGAGCAGTCCTTCGACGCCTACCTCTGGCAGACTTTGGAGACTAAGGCTAAGTTCATTGGCCAGGTAATGACTGGCGAAAGCGACTTGCGCCGCATTGAAGATGTGGACGGCACGGCGCTGACTTATGCCGAGGTCAAGGCCATCGCGTCGGGCAACCCACTGGTCATTGAGAAAGCCCGCATAGACGCCGAGGTAGCGCGCCTAAGCCGGTTGCACTGCGAACACCAGGAAACACACTACAAGCTCCGCAGCCGCGTGCGCCATCTTACCGACGACTTACCACGCCTGAGCTTGCGCCTGGAAGCCGTGCGTCGCGATCTTACGACGCGGCAGGACACCAGCGGTGATAAGTTCGTGATGACCATCGAAGGCCAGGATATTCGCGACCGGGGCATCGCTGGCGAGTTGCTGCTCCGCCGGGCGGAGCGTTTGCGCGGCACCCGGAAGGACTTACTGCTAGGCAGCATGGGAGGCTTCCAGGTCTTCGTGGCGGATAACTTCATGGCAGGCCCAGAGATTGTGCTCAAAGGTGTGACCACCTACACCGCCAAAGTCACGGACACCGCCCACGGCACGATCCGCTCGGTGGAGCACACGCTCCAGCACCTTGAAGACATAGTCGAGAACCTGGATCGTGCCATCGCCGACACCCAGAAACGCCTCACCGACACCCAGGCGCAAGTGGATACGCCCTTCGAGTATGCCGAGCGCCTCGCCGAATTGGCGCAGCGCCAGCAGCAAATCGAAGACGAGCTTGATCTCACCAAGAACCAAGCCTCCGCCCAGCTTGGCGCTGACTCGCCGAAGGAACAGACGGCCGCCGAAGCCGCCGCCGACAGTGGCTACTGCATGCGACTTTCCGCGCTGGGCAGGCCGCCCGTGTCGCCACGCCTCATAACTCGACGGTCAATTCCAGGTTGAAATCCGGGTCCAATTGCTTGGGGTAACCGCGCTGGTTGGCCAGGATGTGGGTCTGGCCAATCGTGTAGTGCGTAGAGTGATGCGTGTGGCCATGAAT
>CAINDV010001229.1 GCA_903847485.1 uncultured Verrucomicrobiota bacterium | reverse complement strand
TTGAGAGTCGGCTGCATTACTGCCTGGACCTCACGATGCACGAGGATCTCAGCCGGGTGCGGAACCCCAATGCGGCCTTCGTGCTAGGGTTAGTGCGGCGGGTGGTGCTCAGTCTATCCAACGAGGCGGTGCGCCGCGCCCGGCAGGCCCATCCGAGATCCAAGTGCAACACCCAGAGCTTCCGCCAGCAGTTCCGCTCCGCTCACAGTGGACGCGAACGCCTCCCGGCGCTCCTCCAGGCCCAACAGCCTGAGGTGCTGAACTTAGAAAACTGAAAGGACGCGTCCTAGCTCAGTGTTTTTCGAGGCACTCCTAGCTTGACCTGGCAGGCCGCTTCGCTTACTATCCCACGCATACCGCAAGACCATGAAAACAAGTCACTTCGTCACCGGTTTTTGTTTCGCGCTGGGACTGGCTTCTGTGCCCCCGGTTGGCGGACAGATTATACTCCACCCTCCTTACGTGACCCACTATTCGCTGGTGGATCTCGGCACCGTCTCCGACGTGCCGAGGCCTTACGGCGGCATGACCTTCATGGCGGATGACCCCAACACCCTCCTCATCGCGGGCGGTGCCAACGCGGCGGGCGGACAGCTCTTTGCCGTCAACGTGGCGCGCGATCTTGACGGTCACATCATCGGCTTCACCGGCCCGGCGCGGTTCTTCGCTGACGCGCCGAATAACGATGGCGGCGTGGCCTACGGCCCCGGCGGCGTGCTGTTTCTGGCCCGCTACCCGAACAATGAGATCGGCCAGATCAAGCCGGGCCACATCACGACCGACCGGGTCATTGACCTGTCGCTGCATGGCGTCACCGCGTCGCCCGGAGGGTTGAACTTCGTGCCGCCCGGCTGGCCGAACGCGGGGCACCTCATCATCAACGGCTACGGCGATGGCAATTTCTACTCCGTGGGCCTGAAGCCCGATGCCTTGGGCACCTACGGCGTAACCAACGTGACCGCCCAGACGCAGATTGCTTCGGGGCCGGAGGGATTCATCTTCGTGCCGCCTGGATCGGTGCTCTTCTCCAACTACAACTCTATGCTGGTCTGCAGCTACGGCGCTGGCGAAATCCAGGCCTTTCAGCTCACCACCAACAGCGCGCCGGACCCGGAGACCAAGAGCGTCTTCATCTCCGGCCTGTCCGGGGCCGAAGGCGCGGTCATTGACCCGGTGTCCGGCGACTTCCTGTTCTCCACCTTCGGCAGCGGGGACCGCGTGATCGCCGTGCGCGGTTTCAACCGCCCGCCCAACGTGTCGGTGGCGAACCCCACAAACAACGCCACCTGGCGTTGCTGTTTGCAAAACTTTTTGGCGGCGGTGGCCAGCGACGACGGGCAGGTGAGCAAGCTGGAGTTGCTCATTAATGACGCTCTCGTAGCCGAGGGTGCCGGCTCGCCCTTGGTAGCGCAGTGGGAAACCAACCGGCCGGGAACCTACAGCGTCACCGCCCGGGCGACGGACAACGGCGGCTTGGTTTCCACGTCAAGCCCGGTGACGCTGAACATCGTAGCTCCGGTGCTAAACACGATAGTCCCCGGCGGCTTGACCCCCAATCGCTCGTTCCACCTGTGCGGCGGCGGCGAAACCAACCTGAACTACTTCATGGAAGCCACGACCAACTGGAACACTTGGACCACCCTCGGACCGATGCTCCGCACCAACGGCATCCTGGAGTTCTACGACACCGGAGCCTCAAACCGGACCTTCCGCTTCTACCGCATGCGGCGCTAACCGCGTGGGCCGTTGGGGGCAGGCAGCAGACAAACCCTACGGGCTTGTCTGGTTGCCGGTCGGTGCCCCTGGCAGGAAACCGAGGTGCGCCCCAGTCTTTGCCCGCTTCACTTCCTGTTTGACCCAGCCCTGTAACCTGCCTCAATTTGCGGCATGTCAAATGTTCCAACTGATCTGAAATACACCAAGTCGCACGAATGGGTCCGCGTCGCCGGGGATGTGGCCACCGTCGGCATCACCGACCACGCCCAGCATGAGTTGACGGACATCGTGTTCGTCGAACTGCCGGCTGTGGGTCGCACGGTCAAAGTGGGCGAGAATTGCGCTGTCGTGGAGTCCGTCAAGACCGCCAGCGACATCTACTCGCCGGTCAGCGGCGAAGTGACCGAAGTCAACCGGGCCGTCGTGGACAATCCGGCACTGGTGAATGCCGAACCTCACGCCGGCGGCTGGTTCTTCAAGCTCAAGCTCAGCGCCCCGGCGGAACTCGCCGGCCTCCTGACACCGGAGCAATACGCGCAGCAGATTCAGGCGGCCTGAGGCGCGGCGGGGGTGGTTAAAACGTGGGTGGTTAAAACGTGATTCGTTAGAAGGTTAAATGGTCTGCCATCCGGCCGCCTTTTGACCTTTTAACGATCTAACCCTTTTAACAACTCTTCCCTCCCCTATGCCCGTCCTGCCTTCCGAAGTCCGTCGCCCGCGTTTGCCCGAATGGCTGCGTATGCCGCTGCCCACTGCGGACACTTTCGGGCGTACCCGCGCACTCTTGGATGAGTTGAAGCTGGCCACGGTCTGTCAGAGCGCGAAGTGTCCGAACCATTGGGAGTGCTGGAGCCGGGGCACGGCGGCCTTCATGATCGCCGGCGACCGTTGTACGCGAGCCTGCGGATTCTGCGCGGTGGCCACCGCCCGTCCGCTGCCGCTAGACGAAAGCGAACCCCAGCGCGTGGCGGAGGCCGCCCGCCGAATGAGCCTGCGGCACGTCGTGGTTACGGCGGTGGCGCGCGATGACCTGGCGGACGGCGGCGCGGCGCACTTTGCGCAGACGATAGCGGCCTTGTGCGAACTGAATCCGGGCATAGTCGTCGAGGTGCTCACGCCGGATTTCAACGACCAAGATGCGGCGCTGGACGCGGTGCTCGCGGCGCGACCGCATGTTTTCAATCACAACTTGGAAACTGTCCGTCGCCTCACGCCGGCAGTGCGTCACCGTGCCACCTACGACCGCTCGCTAGGTGTGTTGCGGAAGGCGAAGGCCCGCGGTCACGCCGGACTGCGCACTAAGTCCGGTCTAATGCTGGGCCTGGGCGAAACGGAGCCGGAAGTGCGCGAAGCTTTGCGCGACCTGCGGGCCGTCGCGTGTGACCTGCTGACGCTGGGACAGTACCTCCAACCTAGCCTCCAGCATTTGCCGGTGAGGGCCTTCATCCCGCCGGCACAGTTCGTGAGTTACGCCCGGGCCGCTCAGGAAATGGGCTTCCTCCACATCGCCAGCGGGCCGTTGGTGCGCAGTTCCTACCACGCGGACGAGTTGACGCCGGTCAGCGACCCAGCAGCCGGGAGTTGTGCTTGAGCAGGTAGGCGACGGCGACGATCACGAAGATCGCCAGGACTACCGCCGCCAACAGTGCGAGGCGCTTGATCCATTGCCCCTGGCTGGCCACGCGGGCAGTGCGCTCTCGCTCGGCGGCCCGATACGCGGCCAACTGTTGCTCGATCTTCTTTTCGTCTAACTGCTCCCGTAACTGGATGCACAGCCAATTCCCGGTGAGCGCCGCCCAAGCGGCAGGCAAGGCTCTCAAGAGGTTGGTGTCGGCCGGGCGCAGGCCGTTGCGTTTCCAAAAGGGAGAGGTCTCCAACGTCCAGATGCGGATGACACTGTGACTGCCGGCCAGGGCTTC
Organism: uncultured Verrucomicrobiota bacterium; assembly: GCA_903847485.1. GTDB lineage: Bacteria > Verrucomicrobiota > Verrucomicrobiia > Limisphaerales > JAJXZI01 > CAINDV01. The sequence goes on along the minus strand of CAINDV010001229.1, from coordinate 1,170 downwards.
GAGTCGTTCCCAGAGGAGCGGGCGGAAATGATCGGCATAGCCGAAATCCGAAAACACCTCGCTGTGGACGCGGCCGTCCTGCCCCGCGATTTCGAAGCCCACCGCGCCCAGCAGACCCGCTGGCGTCGCAATGACTTGAAACTCAGTCAACCGGTTCTGTAACTCGGCGGCGGGCAGAGCGAGTGCCTGCCACATCGCCCGCAACCCTGGCAGGTCGTCAATAGTCGCGCGGCGGATGCGATAGCCGGATCTCATGGTGAATTTTGACGTGTTTGAAAAACGATTGGGCCGGGCGTGTGACAGACAGTCCACGGAGATCACCTGCGCGCCCGTCCCGACCCCAAAGACGACCACGCGACATGCGAACGCTCACACAGCCCATGTTCTACGCCGGGCCGGAAGGACCGTCAAGCTTGAGCGCAGTTCCAGCAACTTTATTTTTGGTCAGATGGCTAAGAGCGCGTATGAAAACCCCCGGCGTGGTACGGCGAGGCTTCTGCCGAGCCTCAACGACAGCGGTAATGAGCCTACCGGAAAGCTTGGCAGGAGCCTCGCCCTACCACGCCAGGCGTTTTCATACACGCTCTAAGTTCGGATCAGTTCATGATGGTCATGGTTCAATGCGGTTTGCGGGTACATCTAAACTTACTTCCGAACGGTAGAACAGATACATGCTGGCCAAAGAAAGGCCGGCAAGCAGATGCCACACGGCATGACCTTGCAGCCACGCATCCGGTCCGCTGAATTTCCCCGCCACGTCCAATAGCCAGCAGATGCGCGCTGCCATCAGCGCCACTGGACAAGACCAGCCAACGGAGAGTCAGTCGGCACTGTGGTCGGAAGCGGTCCAACAAGGCGAAGGTGCCGACGGTTAGAACGAGCGTGGGCAGAACTATCCCGGAACGCATAGACCACTTGTATTGGTAGAACAGCAAGCTGCCGACCAGAACCAGGCCGGTCAGGATGGGCCAGGTCGGTAAGCCTTCCGGACGACCGCGAGTCTTAACACAGGGAATCCAACGGCCCATATTAACCCGGATTCCGAAGTTGAATTGCCACAAAGAACGCAAGGAGCACAAAGAGAAGGCTGTAGGGCTGGGCCGCCGGGAAAAAACCTGGCATGGTTCGGAACCCACCAAACTCGTTGTCCCGCTGTGCGTTTCTTTGCGT
>CAINDV010001228.1 GCA_903847485.1 uncultured Verrucomicrobiota bacterium | reverse complement strand
TTAGACTTGTTGTGCAATAGCTGAAGGTCTCCGAAAAAGGGCGGCGACATGGAAAATCTTTCCCTTCTACGCGGCTGACACGCTTCTTTGCCGAGCTTTTCCGAGCAAATACGAACGTCTGCCGTTAGTGCGGGGACGCCATTACGGTCCCGCCGCCCCTTTCCGGAGGCCCTCAGCTATTGCACAACAAGTCTATTGAGCTACCGGAGCGTTTTCCGGCCCGGCCTTCGGTAACATCCATTTTTGAGTGCAGGCACCGCGCGACGCCGACGAAGGCGGTGAAGTGAAGAGAAATCCGCCTCCTTCGCTGACTTTGCGTTCTTCGCGCGAGGCATCCGTGCATTGGTCCCCGTACTGGCGCGGGCGTCCCGCCTGTGAACGTCCCGCTCGCCGTGCTGTTCGACAACCGGGACGGTTGTCGTCCGGAGTTTGGACATTGTGAAAGGGCCGCGCCAGGCAAAACGGTTGGGATTTAATCAGGCGGCAGCAGCGCCGACCATCGTTGCGTAGGTGGGCGAGGCCGGCGCGGTGGAGAACTTGACTGGGTTCTCGACCAGTTGCTTGCGCAGCAGGGTGACCAGGCCCAGACACAAAGGCCGCCTGACCCCGCGACGCCACTTAGGCAGGAGTTCCGAGGCTTCGGTTCGGGTTGGTCCGTAACATTGGTTCATCCGGGAAGTTTGTTCCTGACTCTATACCGAGGTGAAAAGGGAGCACAAAAGGGAGCACTTATGCTCACGGCAAGCTCCGCCGAGCAGTCGGGCGTCAGGGCTTCGTCGGCCTTGCGGCAGCGCCCTATCGGGAAGCCCCGTCCGCAGCGGCTTTGCTTCGAAGGTAAGGAAGACGGTGGTTCGGCTGCTTTCCTCAAGGCGCCGCTGCGGACGGGGCTTCCCGATAGGGCGCATTTCCAGGGGGTTCGCCTTCCAGGAACAAACTTCCCGGATGAACCACAATTTTGGACACGATACCGCCCGTGCTTCTCTGTTCCTCCAACCAAACCGTCCAATGCGGCCAATCGTGGGCGTTTGAGCCGCCAACGCTAAGAGAAAGACCCTGCGACGGGACGATCGTGTCCCTCACACTCATTAGTTCAATCACAAACCTAGCGACTCCCGGCAGCTATCAGGTGTGGCGAACTTGGCAGGCGACGGATCTTGCCACCAACAGCACTACATGCTTCTACTCGGTGACTGTCGTGGATACGATGCCCCCGGTGATCGTGTGGGGCCTAAACAACCTTACCCTCAACGCTGGAAGCAACTGCACGGCCTTGATGCCGGATATCACGGGAAACAGCTTTCTCGTTGCCACTGACGCCTGCAACTGCTCGCTGGCGGTGACGCAGAGCGTGACAACCAACACGGTGCTTGCGCTCGGACTTCACCCAGTCGTGCTGGCAACTGCTGACTGCGCGGGCAACACAAGCTTCTGCACCAACTCGGTGGTGGTCGTGGGGAGCAACTTGCCCGTGATCGCCGCACAGCCGGAGAGCGAGACCAACTACCCGGGCACCGTCGCCACGTTCAGAATCGCGGTCAACTCCTGTAGCTCCCCGCGCTACCAGTGGCGCTTCAACGGCACGCCGCTGACGAACAGTGCCCACATCAGCGGAGCCGCGTCGAGCGAGCTTTCCATCACCAACGTGCAGTTCTCGGATGCCGGAAATTATTCGGTGGTCGTGAGCAATGCTTTTGGCTTCGCCGTTAGTTTGAATGCGCTCCTGACGGTCACGACCAACCACATTGCCCCCACTACCAGCCTTGCCCTGGCGTGGGGCGACGGAGGATCCGGTCAGTTGGACGACGGCACGACCAACAACAGCAGCATACCGGTGGCGGTGAGCGCGCTGCCTGGCAGGCGCCGCATTATTTCAGTGGATGGTGGCATGCGTCACAGCCTGGCGTTGGCACACGACGGCACGCTCTGGGCGTGGGGTTGGAACGGTCTTGGTCAGATGGGCAATGGCACGCTTACCAACAGCAACTTACCGGGGTTCGTGACCGCGCTGCCTGACGGACAGAAAGCGGTGCCGATTGCGGCGGGCGACGCTCACAGCCTGGCGTTGGCGGACGACGGCACCGTCTGGGCGTGGGGCTACGGTGGTTATGGTCAATTGGGTACGTTTAGCAACGGCAGCAGCATACCGGTAGCGGAGACCGCACTGCCGGGCGCAGGGAAAGCGGTGGGGATCGGAGCGGGCATATTTCACAGCCTGGCGTTGGCGGATGACGGCATGCTCTGGGTGTGGGGTGATGGTGGAACATTGGGTAATGGCACGCTCACCAACAGCAGTACACCGGTTGCGGTGATTGGCCTTCCAACCGACAAGCGAGTCCTTGCGATTGGCACAGGTGGTTGGCATAGCTTCGCGCTCTTTGGTAACACCAATCTGCCGCCGGTGGCCCGATGCAAGAACATCACAGTCGCGGTTGGCGCTGGATGCTCCGCCGCCGCCTTCATCAAAGACTGCTCTTATGATCCAGATGCCGGAGATTCCATCACCATCACGCAAACGCCTGTCGGGCCTTATCCCGTGGGCCAAACGGCCGTCACCTTGACCGTCACTGCCAGCTACGGCGCAACCAATTCATGCACTGCCGTGGTAAGCGTGAACGACATCCCGCCCGTGGTCGCCACGCAGCCGCAGGGTCAAACCAATTACCTGGGCACCGTCGCCACGTTCAAAGTCGCGGTCAACTCCTGTAGCTTACCGAGCTACCAGTGGCGCTTCAACGGGATGCCGCTGACGAACAGCGCCCACATCGGCGGGGCCGCGTCGAGCGAGCTTTCCATCACCAACGTGCAGTTCCCGGATGCCGGGGATTATTCGGTGCTTGTGAGCAGTGCCGCCGGTGCCGTGGCTTCCTCGAATGCTTTCCTGCTAGTTCTGCCGCTGCCACAACTCACACTGCGGGGAAGCTGGCCCGGCTATGTCCGCGGCGAAGCCGGGGGCTGGCGGTAGCTGGCTCGATCGCCTGCCTGGCTCTGGATTACGGCGGGCTGGGAATCTTCGACGTAAGCAATCCAGCCAACCCCGTCCGCTTGGGCAGCTACCCCACGCGCGGCCCAGCCCAGGACGTGGTGTTGCGGAGCAACTACGCCTTTGTCGCGGAGGGGACCGCCGGCCTGGAGATCATCAACATTGCCAACCCAGCCGCGCCCGTGTCCGTCGCGTGGCGTGAAACCGGCGGCAATGCGCAGGGGGGGTTCGTACGCAGCAACCTCGTGTTTCTGGCGGATGGCCCGGCTGGGCTGACCATTCTGAGGCTTCTTTCGCCTGAGTACCCATACTTGGTGGGCAGCTACGGCGCTGGCAACGCGCAAGTTGTGTTTGTGCTGGGTGATCGCGCTTACGTGGCCTATGGCACCGGTGGCTTGCAGGTTTTCAGCGTCAGCGCCTTTGGTTATTACTCTTGGGTCGAAGGCTACAGCGTTCCGGGCGATGCGATAACCGTGCAGGTCAGCGGGGACTATGCCTACGTCCATACCGGCGACAGCAGTTATCCGCAAGTCGTCAATGTCGGGCCGATCCTTGCCAGCCCTGATCCCACGGTGGCAGCAGGCGGGTTGGGTTTTTACCTCTCCGGAACCGTCGCATGCGGTTGCAGCCCCACTTCAGTGGACACGTTCAGCCTCGGCATCCCCCCATCGTCACCCACCTGGACCGGCAGGTTTAGCGACGTAAGCAGCCAGCCCACAAAGGTCCAGATCGTGGGCGCGCTGGCCTATGTGGCGGACAAGTACGCCGGACTCGTGATCCTGGACCTGAGCAATCCCGCCCTGCCGGTGGTGGTCGGCCGCGCCGAAACCGGTGCCGCCGTCCATGTGAAAGTGGCGAACAGACTGGCCGTAGTGGGCGACCGTCACGCCGGGGTGCAACTCTTCAGCACTACAAACGCCGCCGGGGCGGTGCATCTTGGCACGTTCGTCACGCCGGACTTTGCCGGGGGCGTGGACGTGGCGGGCAACCGGCTGTTTGTGGCCGACTGGCAGTACGGTGGCGTGCAGATCGCGGACATCAGCAATCCGGCCACTCCAGTGGCGGTGGGGAGCGCTTGGGCGGGTCTCGCGGCGGACGTGCAGGTCGTGGGTTCGCTGGCCTTCATGGCCAACGGCGGTATCTCGGTACTGGACGTGGCAAATCCTGCGGCGCCCAGGAGGTTGGTTTCCGTAACGACGACGGGGTTCTGCTGGAGCGTCACCGTCGCCAGCAACCTCGTGTATGCGGCTGCCGGAGGATCCGGGCTGCAGATCTTTAATGCGGCCAACCCCACCAACCTGGTGCGCCTCGGCGGCTACGACACGGCGGGCGCGAGTTGGGCGGTGCAGGTGCAGAATGGTCTGGCCTACGTGGCCGATGGCTCGCATGGCCTGGAGATTCTTGATGTGCCCGCCCCAACCCATCCCAAGCGAGTCGGGGGTTACGATACTCCCTGCGACGCCCGCGGAGTGCATGTGGTGGACGGCCTGGCCTTGTTGCAGACGGCAACTGGGGCGTGGAGGTCATTGACGTGCGCAATCCCGCTCAGCCCCAGTGGATCTCCTGGTACCAGACGTCCGCCTGGGCGTGGGACGTCCACGCTTGTGGGCACGCGGCTTTACTTCGCCGCGGATACGGAGGGCTTGATTGTGCTCGACGTGCTGCCGGGCGTCCGTCCCCTCATCACGCCGGCCGTCGTTTCCAGCAACAGTTTGAGCCTCTCTTGGCCAGGAAGACTCGGTGTGCGGCTCCAGCGGGCCGACAACTTGACGAATCCGAACTGGCAGGATGTGCCTGGCTCGGCTGGCGTCAGCAACGCCTTGGTGCCGTTTACCGGCCCAAGCGGATACTTTCGACTGTTCGGTGAAGGTGTCGGTTAGCAGTATTGGCAGTTAACTCGTCTGCTGTCCTCTGGTCACAGCGGTAAGTTGCAAGTCCAGATTCCGGGTGTGATTCACCACAAGCCCTCGCTTGGGCCTTGTTCCCTTGTTGACAGGTTTACTTTCCTCGTCCTGGCCTAGCAGACCTAGCACCTTCAGGCGGCTCTAGCTGCACATGATCCATACAACCCCGCCAGCACCGCACCATGATGGCCCTATCTTGAAGCACCAGAGACCACACACTCAGCAACGCATGAGAAGGGATTGTCTGCCGCGGCCGCGGCGAAGGCCTGGTCAAACGCGCAGAACTCTTCGCAGATATCGCGGGGAGTTGATTTCTATAAACTGCTTTCTTGCTAGTCCGCGCGTCATGGGTTTTTCGATTGAGGTCTTGTGGTTGGCAGCAAAGGAACACGTCGCCGGTGGCATCAAACAGCCGATAAGATGTTCGTCATCACGAACTAGCGAACATTACCCCACTTTTTTGAATTCCGGGCCATGAGCCATTCTTCGCATCTAAGTGAACACGCGCAGTGCGGCAGGCATTACCTACGCATGAAAAGGCGTATGGCCTTTCATTTTGCTATCGAGGTCCAGCAACTCAAAGTTGTTGGTCCGAAACCCCAGGCTCTTGCCCGTGTCTTTATCCACGTAATGAATGCGCCGTAGTTGGTCCGGGTAAGGCCGGAGGCTGGTGACGTTGCGTAGCCAGGTGATTTGGTCGCTGCGCATTCCCGTTCCGGCTTCCACGGGGCGTGCTTCCCAACGGTTGCACTGCGGTTTGCTTTTGGCGCGCGTGCCGGAGCAAGCCGAAACCAGACAAAACGGTAGCGCCGCTGGAAATCGACCTCGCCGCGGGCCCTGACATAAAAGGCTCCCGCCTCCAGAACCAGTTCGTCCAAGACGCGCCCAGCGGCCATTTTCCCTTCGGAAATCGAGATCAACCCCGGGAGGGATCCCCGCCAGTCCCAAAGCGTGTGCCGCTTGACGGCGGCTTTGGCGTGCCGGTAACGCGCCCAGGGAAAGAGTTTGCGGCTAAGGTCAATGGTGGTTACAGCTAGGGCGTAAACCGTCTGCTCCAGTGCCATCCCGATCGCCTCTTTACGATAGCGTAGGCGCGCCCGTTGGAGGAGCGTCTGGGCCAGGTCATGATAGATGCGCCAGTCGCGGTTCTGGCTGGCGTCAGCCACGGTGCTGTGGGAAACGCGGCCCCGGATTCCCAAGTGATAGAGTTGGTCCGGGCGTGAACGCCGGCAGGTTGCTAGGTCGCCCGAGACTATCTCGGTAAGTCAATTGGCCAAAGACCTTGCAGAGCAACTGGTCCCAGCAGGAGAAGGATTTGATCCTATAGTTTCCGCTGTAGCAGCGGACGCAACATTGGAATTGCTCCAGGTGAATGAAATCCCTAAGCTGGGAACACGAGTATTTTTCGGCAAACATATCCAGAGCCTGCAAGAAAAGTGCTGGGAAAAAAGCGCGGAAATCCGCGATTTAGTTCAAGTCGAACACCCCCCAGACCCCATCTGGAAACCCGTGAACATTGGTTCATTTTAAGAACCTACTAGCTCATATCCGGATGGTAGTGATAAAATATCCCCTTGCGATCAGCCCTCTGGCACGCTATTCTGCCCATGAGTTCGATCACTGCCATTCTCTACCTGAATAGTTACGAAAAACAAGGACTGGTTCCATTTCCGCCTTTGCCTTCCTTCGAAAAACCGCTAATCTTCCACCATGAAACTTGAAATAGATGTTCCCGATTCCGCTTTCTCCGCCTTGCGCCAGGCCCCCAAGGAACTCTCCGCCTGCCTGCGGCTCATGGCTGCCGCCAAGCTCTACGAAATCGGCCATCTCAGTCAGGAGCGTGCGGCTGAACTCGCCGTGCTAGCCCGTCAGGAATTCCTGGTTTCCCTGTCCCGACTGGGTGTGAGCCCGTTTCAGGGGGTGGAGGATGATATTTCCAATCTTGGCCTAGTGTCATGACGCTCGTTTGCAACGCATCACCCATCATCGTTCTCGCCAGGGCGGAGCTGCTTGAGGCCATCCTCAGGCTGGCAACGCGAGTCGTCATTCCCATGTCGGTCGCCGATGAGATCACCCGCTTCAATGACCCCTCTGATGCCGCCTGCATCTGGCTCGGCAAGCCAGTGGCATCCTCATTTCTGTGGGCCGATCCCACAACTTCGGATTTTGTTGCAGCGTGGGGATTGGGCGCAGGCGAATCGTCGGTGATTTCGTTGGTGCAAGCCAGTCCGGATTCCATCGCGGTCCTCGATGATCTGGCGGCTAGACGTTGTGCCGGGGCATTGCGGCTCAAGGTGGTCGGCACGCTCGGACTCCTCTTGATTGCCAAAAATGCAGGCCTTATTTCCACCATCCGCGGCCCATTGAATTCTATCGTCGCCGCCGGGCTGTTCATTTCTCCAAAACATCTCGCAGCGATCCAAAGGCAAGCAGGCGAGTAGTTGTCGTTGGCTTGCGCCAGCAGTTCAATGTTCGATGTCCTCTTCCCCAATAACTTCTAACAGATATCCTCTAACCCACGCAGCAGTCCCACCCAATAACTCATAACGAATAACTTCTAACCTCTCCATCAATGACTTCTAACTTTTAATGTTTAACAGCTCCCGCCCATTTCAGCTTTTTCTTCCTCGTCTCCTGGCTCCTGATTTCCGACACTGAATATGGTACCCGACCATTCAAATAACACCGCATCGGCCATCCGCAACGGAACGCCGACTTTCGTACAGCTGCTCCACGCGGGCCGGCGGGTGGCGATTCAGATCGGCGAACGGCGCGTCGAAGGTCGCGCCGAATCCCTCGACTCGGACAGTGCCCTCCTGCTCCGCACCCAGCACGGCCACCTCGAACTTATCATCGGCGGCGATGTGACGGTGGTACCGTAGGCGCCGCTGCGGATGGCGGAGCGCCGGTCTCCGATCCGGCGCGTTGGGCGATGCTGAATGGCTCGCGCCGGGCCGGATGCCGACGCTCCAGTTTCGTGATCAAGCCTGTTTTCTCTTTCCGGCTGCCGAGTTCCGGCTTGTTTGGCTCATTAAGATTCCGTACCGTCATCCGCGCTGAATCGTGGCCGACCGGCACACTACAAGCGGTGCGCGCCTATGAATTGGTAGTAGGTGTATTCGATGGGTATGAGAGCGAAATCACATGGGGCTGAAGAGCGTGGTTGTTGCCGTTACCGGCAATTAGCCAAGGGCGGCAGCTTGCCCGCGTTGCGCCGGGGTGGCGACGCTGGACGGCAGTTCATCGCCGCTGAGTTCGGGGAAAGCCCCATGCTCCTCCCGAACAGGCTCACCAGCCGTGAATTTCTGCGTTCTTCGCGCCTCTGCGTCGAAATGGCGCTTGGTTTAACCGCAGAGACGCGAAGAACGCTGAGTCTCGAACCGAGGTTCATGGGTAGTTTCGACCTCCAGCTTTGGGCGCGCATCGGGGCCATAAACCGGCGAAGCAGTGACAGCGTAGTGGTACAGGCGTCCCGCCCGGTCCACAACCCGGGTCA
>CAINDV010001227.1 GCA_903847485.1 uncultured Verrucomicrobiota bacterium | reverse complement strand
CGACCCCTTCGAGGAAAAGATGCCGCGCCTCGTCGCCGAACTGGCGGGCCAGTTCGCCGAGTCCGCGAAACTGGAACAGGCCATCAAAGCAAACCTGAGGGGGCTGGGTTATGGAAAGTAGCCGCGCCCACAGTGCCGCAACGCGGCAACATGAGATAGCCCAGGGCAACGCCCTGGGAATACGAAACCAGAGCATCCACCAGCCCTGAAAGGGCGAAATTCCATGCCGCAATCCCTCGCCCAAATCCTCGTGCATCTGGTCTTCTCTACGAAGAACCGGGAGGCGTTGCTGGCGGATGACATTCGCGACGAACTCCACGCCTACATCGGCGGCATTGTGGAGAACCAGAAAGGCACACTGCTCAAAACAGGTTCCGTGACTGACCACATTCACTTGTTGATTGCCCATCCGCGCACCTGTGCGCCGGCGGAATTGGTTCAGGAGATCAAAACCGGATCGTCGAAGTGGTTGAAGACGAAGGCGGCCCAGTATGCGGATTTTCATTGGCAGGGCGGTTACGGGATTTTCTCGATCAGCCCGGCCCACCGTCCCGCAGTGGAGACATACATCGCCAACCAGGCCGAGCACCACCGCGTCGTGACGTTTCAGGAGGAATACCGGCGGTTGTTGGAGAAATACGGCATCCAATTCGATGAACGTTATGTGTGGGATTGAACAACACAAGTCGAGCCGCAACGCGGCGCGATGGGAAAGCCCAGGGCAACGCCCTGGGTATGCGTTATCATTTCATCAAGCCCTGAAGGGGCGGCACAACCGTTGTCCCGCCCCTACAGGGCGTGGAATGTTTTTGGACATCGAACCCAGGGCGTTGCCCTGGGCTATCACATTTGGCCCCGTTGGGGCCGCGCCACGGCACGCCCAGTTCGCCGAGTCCGCGAAACTGGAGCAGGCCATCAAAGCAAACCTGAGGGGGCTGGGTTATGGCAGGTGACCTCGTCAACGGCGAGATTCCCGACCATTGGGAGTTCACGACGCTCGGTGAAATCTGCCAACGCGGAGGCGGCAGCATTCAAACCGGGCCGTTCGGTAGCCAGCTTCACGCTTCGGATTACGTGCCCGTCGGTGTCCCGTCCATCATGCCGACCAACATCGGAGAAAACCGAATTGTTGAAGATGGAATCGTCCGCATCACCGAGGAAGACGCCAATCGCTTGGGCCAGCACCGACTGAGGGCGGGCGACATCATTTACAGCCGACGCGGCGATGTTGAGAAACGGGCGCTCATCAGAGAACGCGAAGAAGGTTGGTTCTGCGGCACAGGCTGTTTGAAGGTTCGTCTTGGGAGTGGTGTCGTTGACCCTCTGTTTGCTTCACTGTTTCTCGGTCACCCGGCCATCAGGGAATGGATTGTTCGTCATGCAGTCGGCGCAACGATGCCGAATCTGAACACGGCCATCATGAGCGCGGTGCCGTTCGCGCTCCCACCCCTCGCCGAGCAAATAGCCATCGCGGCGGTGCTTGGGGCGCTGGACGACAAGATCGAATTGAACCGGCGGATGAACGCGACGCTGGAGGCGATGGCGCGGGCGCTGTTCCAGAGCTGGTTCGTGGATTTCGACCCCGTCCGCGCCAAACTCGACGGCCGCCCCCCCGCCGCCCTCGCCCCAGCCACCGCCGCCCTCTTCCCCGCCTCCTTCCAAGACTCCGAGGCCGGTCACATCCCGAAAGGCTGGACCATCCAGCCCGTCGGCGAAGTCGTCGATTGCGTCGGCGGCGGAACCCCGAGCACCGCAGAGCCGAAGTATTGGGAAGGCGGCACGCACCACTGGACGACGCCGAAGGACTTCTCCTCGCTCCAAGCGCCCGTCCTCCTCGACACCGACCGCAAGCTCACCGACGCCGG
>CAINDV010001226.1 GCA_903847485.1 uncultured Verrucomicrobiota bacterium | reverse complement strand
CGCGCGTCCAGGCATTCCTTAATTCAACGGCAATGCACCCCGTCCCTCCCCCCATCTGGTGGGTGGAAAGTGGCCGAAGGCCGGGTGAGGGGCCATCGGACAATCCACCGGCGTTCACTGGTAGGTGGTATCAGTTCTCCCGTTTCGGGCTTCGTCATTCTTTCGTCTTTCGTCATTCGTCATTCGAACCGAATCTGGTTTTAGCGGTCGGCAGTTACGCGGGAGGATTGGCGTTGTTGGCGCTTGCCGGAGCTTTGGAACTAAGCACCTCGTAGAAGGCGAAGGTCTTGTTCTTGCCGCGCAACTGGGTGTCCGGCATCAAGCGGCACTCAAAATCACTATTTACCGCCTCATAGGTGGGTTGAGTGATAAGAATGGTGGTGCCAAACTGCTTGTTCAGGGTTTGCACGCGCGAGGTGGTGTTCACGCCATCGCCGATGACCGTGTATTCGAGGCGCCTAGGCGAGCCGATGTTACCGACGATGACGTCGTCGGTGTGAACGCCGATCCCGATAGCGACGGGCGGCTGCCCCGCGATGTTGCGCTCGCCGTTGATCTTCGCGAGCAGCGCCTTCATCCGCAACGCTGTCAGCACAGCGCGGTACGCGTGGTCCGGCTGTTCGCCGAGCGAGCCAAAGACCGCCATCAAGCCGTCGCCCATGAACTTATCGAGCACGCCGCCCTGCTCGAACACCGCCTCGACCATCTCCGAGAAGTAGTTATTGAGGAACGTCACCACCTGTTGAGGTGTAAGTTCCTCGGCCATCATCGAAAAGCCGCGAATGTCAGAGAATAGGATGGTGACATTGCGGATCTCGCCGCCCAGGTTGATGTCCCCCTTCAGGATTTTTTCCGAAATCTGGGTGGCGATGTAGCGGCCAAAGACATCCTTCACCCGGTCGCGCTCTTCCAACCCCTTGGCCATCTCGTTGAGCGCCGCCCCCACCTGACTGAGTTCGTCCTGGCCGGCCACCGCGACGCGCGCCATCAGTTCGCCACCTTGGATTTGTCGCACCATTGCCAGTAACTCCTGCACCGGACGTTTGATGGACGCGGACAACTGCCAGGCAATGATAAGACTGGCGACGACTAATAGGAACAATCCCACCGCGAACTCATTCCGCAGCTTGTACAGCGGCGCAAGCGCTTCGGATTCATCAATCTCCGCCAGCAGAATCCATGGCTTCGCGTCCAGCGTGGCGGGGTTCTTGACCGTGCGATAGATCATCAGTCGCTCCAAGCCGGCCTTGTTACGCTGCACCACCGAGCCTTGGCCGCCGGTTCGCTGCGCCTGCTGGATGGCCGGGTAAGATGAGATATCGTCACCGATTCGTTCGGGCTGGGGATGCGCCAGGATGTGGCCGTCGTTCGCCGCAAGCACGGCGTAACCGCTCTGATTGAAACGCGCTGCCGCGATGTAATCGGTCAGCAACGTCTGTATATCAAACCGCGCGTTGATCCCGCCGAGGACCGCCCCGTTCTCGTCCTTGATAGGAACGCCGATATAAACGACGTGCTTCTCGAACACCACCGACTTATACGCGTCGGAAACGAACGTCTTACCTTCCGCCGTGAAAGCCGCGCCGATACGGTTCAACGGTTCATTCTCCGCCGTGGCGCTGACCGTCACCACCACACGCGGCTCGGTATCCACAATCCTAAGCTGTAAGTAACGGCTGTCGAACTGTTGAATAACCCGCAGCACGTCGGCCAGTTGCTCGGTCGGCGCTTTGCTGCGCAGCAGTGGTGCCAGCCCGTGTCCCAGCGCCTCGAGCCGCTGTTTGACGCGGTCAATACCGGCCCCAACTTGCGACTCGACAATATCGGCGACGTTCTCCAACTCGACCACCAGTTCGTGCGAAACCACTGTCTTAGCCGCTTGGTAGCCCCACATGCCGATCACCGACGCCGCCATCAACGCCAGGCCGGCGAACGCCACCATCAGCATCCCGAAGAAACCCTGTCCAAACCGCGCGAACCACCGCCGCCGAACCAGGCAGAAAAAAACGGCGATCAGTGCCAGCCAGATCAGGAACACCGTCGCCATAGATTGTAAAATGTCAGTCATTGGACTTACTGTCCGGCGGCAGTATGCCTAACCCAACAACTCCGCACAACTGTAATCCGCCATCGGCGGCGGCGCGATCCGATTACCAGTTCACCCCTCGGGCCTGAGCCAAGGCTGCCCGCCTGGCCCAAGCAACCTGAAACCCTCTTGGTTCCATCTCTTATCCACCGGCACCAACCCTCTCGCTTGGCGGCCGGTGTCCCGGATGCCCAAGGCCGACCGGGGCAGTGTCTCTGCCGCCGAGGAACTTTGAGTGTCTGGTCGTGGGCACTAACTAACCAACTGTTCACCGACTGCCCGACGCCTTCGGTGTTCCGCGCCACTTCCCCAAACACCAGTTTCCGGCCAGCAACACCGTGCGGCTATGGCTCTCACTGGTTCCCTTCGGTCGCCACTTCCAGCGTCACTGGGCCGAGCAGCCCGGAAGTCAATTCGCCGCGATAGCGAGTCGGAATGGTCACGTAATGATTGGCGAGCGTGTTGAACACCAGCACCTCAATCCGGTTCTCGCCAGGCTTCACCTGTTGCGAAATGTCCACGCGCCAGGGCGGCGCGACGCGGATGCCAGCTAACTGGCCATTTACGCGCACTTCGGCCGAGGCGACCACTTTGCCGAGGTCGATCGAGATTCCGCCGTGTGACTGCTCCGGCGTCAGCGTCACGGTCTTGCGATACCACGCGCCGCCGGAGTAACACTCCAGCGCGCCTGACTTCGACCAATCGCCCAGCGGTATCTGACCTGCCGCGCACTCGAGCGTGATTGGTTCGGTCAACGCCGCGCCGCCGTAACTGCCGCGTGCCTGTTCGATGCGCAGCGCCACTTTCGCCATGGCTTTCACCGGCTCCGGCAACTCCAACCGACCGCCAGTGGCCTGCCTCGCACCTAACACCTCTTTCCCGTCCACCCAGGCCTGCACCTTGCCGTGCGTGACCATCGTTATAGCCCGCAAGCCCGGCGGCGCAGTGAACCTATACCAACCGGCCGGGGCCGCGTCCTGTGGACGAGTGTCGAACGGCAACACTGAGTTATCGGTGAACCATTTCATGGCCAGCGGCGCGGGCGGTGCCCCGATGCGTTCCGCCGGCTCGGGTGTGAGTGGCGCGGCGGCCGGCCCAGGTTGGGTGCTGACCACGAAATAGCCGCGGCCTGGTTGGTCATAACGCAGCAGCAAAGGATTTGCGCCGCGCCTAACCGTGAGCGTGCTCTTACCGATTAGTTCATGGTTGAGCCAGACCGCCGCCGGCCGCATTCCGCCGACTAGCGCGTGCGCCTCGCCGTCGTGTTCCGCCGCCACGGCGCTCCAGAGATAGTAGCGCGAGCCGCCAGCTTCAGGGCCATAGACAGTTTCGTTGTGGCCGCCCTTGCGCGCGCCGAGACAGAGGAACGCATCGGTGACGTTCTCCTTAAGCCCGTGGTAACCTTGATGGCCCGGGTCGCCTTCGACGCCCCATTGCCACGAGAAGTCATAAGGCTGCCATAGTATCTTCTTGCCGCCGACTTCAACAGGCACGGAAGGATCCACCGCTTGGAGTGCCGCGAGCTGGGCGTCGAGGTCCGCGTCCGCCGGCAGTGGGCCGAGTTTCCAGAACTTCGGTCCGAACGCATACGTCACCCGTGGCCACTTGGAGTCATCTAACTCCGGCGTCTGCCAGCCGGGGTTCAGTGCGGTCTCTTCGGCGTAGCGGAACTGCCGCGCCTCTGCGCCGATGAGCGTCTCGGTCGGCGGCCAGCGGTAATCGCCGAAGCGATTGTCCATCGTCGGCTGTAACTCGAACTCCCAGTCGCCAGCTAACTCAATCTTGGATTTTCGATTTTCGATTTTCGAGTCGCCGGCGATAACTGGCTGGCCGGGGCTGAAGACGATGAGTTGTGCCTCCGAGGCGGCCAGCGGCAGCCGCAAGCGCGTGCCGTCAGCAGTCTGGGAGAGCACTGGTAGCGGGCGGGTCGCGCCGGTCCAAGCGTCCCATAACTCGACCTGGCCGGTGGCGCGGAACCAACACTCGGTGTTCTGTGGCGCGTTGTGGACCATGAACACGTCGCGCGAGCCGATGCGTCGGTGCATGAAGTTCGGCGAGCCTTTTGCTGGCTCATGCGAGAGCACGGCGAAATCGCGCGGAAACGCTTTCGTGACTACCGCGGCCACCTCCTCAGATTTCTCAACGCGGGTGGTTAGTTGCGCCACCAGCGCGTTGAGTTCCGCATCTTCGCGCCCGGCGCGGTCGCTGGCTTCCGGCAAGGCCCCGAGCACAACCACCAAGCCGCCGCCGCGTTGAAACTCGACCGCCTTTTCCAGCGTGCTCCACCGCACTGCGCGCATCGCCGGCAGCACTAACACGCGGTATTGCTCGCCGCTAACACGCAGTTCTTTGTCCGCAACTTTCGCGCGGGCCAGCGATTCGAAATCCATGAAGTCGAAATCAATCCCTTGCGCGTAAAGTTGCTCGCCGGCTCTGAACGCGGCGTTCACGGACTCTTGACCACCAAGCCCGGCCTCCATCGGTGCGACAGGATACATCACCGCCACGTCGCAACGATGATCGCCCTGGCTTAGGAGATAACTAAGCCGCTGCACTGACGCCATGAACCGCTCCATGTGCGCCCAGTAAGGCATGCGGAAATGGTTACACGGCGGCGCCCATTCCCAAAACCCGCCATGAGTCGAGTAATAGAGGCCGTGAAGCGTCAATAGGTTCTGGCCTTGCGCGAAGTTGGCGAACGTCGCGTCAGTCAACTTCTCACTACTGGTGCCCCAACCGCTGCTGTGATAGCCTTCGATCCACACCCGTGGCCGTTGGTATAAGTGCGCTATGGAGCTGGCAACCTTGTTCTTGATAATGTCGCGCGACAGGCCGGGCTGATCGCAGCCGGGACCTTGGTTCCAGCGTTGTGTGCGGAAGTAATCGCCGAACTCTGTCACATCCCGCCCGCGCCCGCCGTGGTCGCAGCCGAAGATCATGCCCCGCTGCTGGTGCCAGTCGAAACACGGCTTAAAGAAACCTTCCTCGGTTAGAGCTACCATTACATCGCGGTAATCCAGTCGCACCTTGGGCGTGCGCGGACCGATGTCTTGAAACAGCGCCGCTAGTTCCGGCCGCAAGTCATAGCCCTTGCGCCGCTGGAACTCTTCGGCGAAGCGCGCCGTCCAGAGATTGCCACCCACGCCAAAGCCGAGTTCGTCGGAGAAAAAGAAGTTCAATCCCTTGCCACCCTCGCCGGGATTGCGATCCTCGAACTGTCCGAAAAACTTCTTCGCATAGATCGGCCCCGACTCTGGATTCATCGGGTCAATAGATGGCTTCACTGGTTCCGCCGCCACCGCCACGAGCCGGTGGCGCGGCCCGGGCGCCGTCCATTTCAGAACGCCATTGACAACGCGATCGCGCAAATCCACCGCCGAGCCGGGCACGATCTTATCGCCTTCGAGTTGATACGCAGCCACTGATACCGTCTGCGGCGACAGGGGCCATTCGACCTCGCCCGCCTCCACCTCGCGGACCTGCGGGTGGAGCGTTGAGCCAAGCAAGCTGGGCCTCTCCTTCAGCACCTCGTCCGCGATCCAACCCTGGCCCAAGCCGAGGGTGTAATCGCTGAGACTGACCGCCATACCGTGTTGTTTCGACTCTTGCATGAACCAGCCGAGCAGATTCCACCACGGCTCCGAGAACAACGGCGGCTCGCTCGGAAAGGTCAGCCCATAACTATTCCCGCCGTGGTCGCTGTGCGCATAGTTGATTTGGAGACCCATGACACCCTTGACCTTGTCGAGTTGGTCTATCTGCCAGGCGAGCCGCTCTTTGGTCAGCGGATCGCCCAGCCACCAGTAGAACGCCACTTCGCCGTAACCCGGCGGCGGCTGCTGGAAGCCCGGCAGCGCGTCGAGATTCGCGGCGCGGCTTGGGAAACCGATGGCATAGGCCGGCGGCGGCGCGACGTTGGCCGGATCGCTGAAAGCGAGATCACCGGCGCGGGCACCCAACGGAGCCAGCAGCAGAGTAACTAAGGTCAAGGTTTTCATTTTCATCAATGGTCAATCCGGCAATGAGTAAAGCGCATGGGTTCACTCTATGCCATCCCCATGCCCAATTCAATACCGAATTGCGACCGGCTCCGGTGCCCGGTGCATCTCAGTTTCCTGCCAGGCTGTTTCCAGCCCGGCAGGGCGGCAGAGAATAGCCCAGCGTTTCAACGCTGGGACTATTGCCCCGGCGTGTTCAAGTCCCGCTAGGGACGACAGAAGGTCGTGTGACAGTAGGGTTTCTGTCGTCCCTGACGGGACTGGTTCCCTCCGTGCGCCCCTCAACCCAGCGTTGAAACGCTGGGCAATTCT
>CAINDV010001225.1 GCA_903847485.1 uncultured Verrucomicrobiota bacterium | reverse complement strand
GCAGTGAACCCCGTCCCTCTCCCCATCCGATGGGGGGAGAGGGTGGCCGAAGGCCGGGTGAGGGGTTGGTCGTTTAATCCACCGGTTGTCATTGTCCAATGGCATAAGCAAGCAACCAATCTATGAGTGACCCAGAAACCCTTGCCCACCAAGCCGCCGAACTGCGCCAGCAGGCGGAAGCGAGCGACCAGGCTCACCCCACCGCGTCGCCTAACGACCTCACCCCCTTATCGCCCGAGGAAACCCAGCGGACGCTCCACGAATTGCGGGTCCACCAGATCGAGCTGGAGATGCAGAACGAGGAGCTGCGCCAGGCGCAGGCGGAACTGGCCGCCGCCCGGACGCGCTACTTCGACCTCTATAACTTAGCCCCGGTGGGCTATCTCACCGTCAGTGAGCCGGGAGTTATCCAGGAGACTAACCTCACCGCCGCAAACCTGCTGGGCGTGGTGCGGAGCGCGCTGGTCCACCGGCCGCTCTCCCAGTTTATCCTCAAAGAGGACCAAGACATCTATTACCAGCTCCGCCAGCAGATCTTTGCGACCGGCACCCCGCAGGCCGGCGAGCTGCGGATGGTGACTAAGGACGGCTCGCCTTTCTGGGCGCGGCTGCAAGGCACCTTGGCGCTGGACGAAGGTGTCCCGCCCGTCGCCCGCCTCGTGCTGAGCGACATCACCGAACGCAAGCAGGCCGAGGCGGCGCTGCGGGAGAGCGAAGGACGCTACCGCGTCCTGTTTGACCGGGCCAATGACGGGATCTTTCTTCTGTCGGCCGACGGCGAACTAATTACGGTCAACGAGTCGTTTGCCCGTATGCACGGTTACCGCTCGCCCGCCATGCTGCCCCGGCACTTAAAGGATTTGGATACGCCTGCCTCTTCCCAACTGGCTCCGGAACGGATGCGCCGCCTGCTGGCCGGGGAAGCTCTGACCTTCGAAGTGGAACACTATCACCAGGACGGTCATGTCTTCCCGCTCGAAGTGTCGGCCAGCCTGATCTCTGTGGGCGGCCATACCTTCATCCAGTGCTTTCACCGCGACATCACCAGGCGCAAGCAGGCGGAGGCCGAGCGGGCCAAACTCGAAAGCCAGTTTCATCAAGCCCAGAAGCTGGAACTGGTGGGCCGGCTGGCGGGCGGCGTGGCCCACGATTTCAACAACATGATTGGGGCAATCCTGGCGACGGTGGAGATGGCTATGGACCAGGTGGACCCGGCGCAGCCGCTCTTTGCTGACTTAGTAGAAATCCGCAAAGCCGCGCGACGCTCCGCCGATCTAACCCGGCAACTGTTGACCTTTGCCCGCCGGGAGGTCGTCGTCCCCCAAGTTCTGGACCTCAACGTGGCTATGGAAGACTTACTCAAGATGCTGCGGCGGCTCATCGGCGAGGACATCAACCTAGCTTGGCTGCCCGCGACGGGCCTGGGGCCGGTGAAGGTGGATCCTACTCAAATCCATCAGATACTGGCTAACCTTTGTGTCAACGCCCGCGACGCCATCAGCCAGCCCGCGCCGCCCAACGCAGCGCCGCCGCCGGCCGGCTGGGTGGGCAAGATCACCATCGCCACCGGGAACGCGATCTTCGACGAAACCTACTGCGGCGAGCACCCGGGGTTTGTGCCAGGCGAGTATGTGCTACTAACCGTGAGTGACAACGGCTGCGGCATGGACCCGGAAACGCTGGCCCATATCTTCGAACCGTTCTTCACGACTAAAGGCATCGGCGAGGGCACCGGCCTGGGGTTGGCCACGGTCTATGGCATCGTCAAGCAGAACCATGGGTTCATCCAGGTTCACAGCGCGCCGGGCCAAGGCACGACCTTTAAGATCTATCTGCCTCGGCACGCGAGCCAAGTCCCCGCGACCCGGCCGGAAACCGCCGGGGAACCACGCCTAAGTACGGGGGAGACGGTGCTATTAGTGGAGGACGAGCCGGTGATGCTGGACATTGCCCGGAGAGTCCTCGAGCGACTGGGCTACACCGTGCTGGCCGCGCGCACGCCGGGCGAGGCGCTCCGGCTGGCCGGAGCGTCCGGCCGGGAGCTTCATCTGTTGCTGGCCGACGTGGTGCTGCCGGAGATGAACGGGTGGGAGTTATCCCGACGGCTCGTGTCACTCCACCCTAAGCTCAAGTGCCTGTTCATGTCCGGCTATACCGCCAACGACATCGCCCTGCACGGGGTGCTGAACCAAGAGTTACACTTCATCCCGAAGCCGTTCTCCGTGAACGACCTGGCCGCCAAGGTGCGGGAAGTGTTGGAGCGCTGAAAGCCATGACTGACGTGATGGAGCCGTAGTGAATGCCGCAGGTGGCCCAAGCTGGCTGGAGCGTAGCGGTCTGGCTAACCGCCACTACGGAACGGGAGTGCGGGGAGAGTAGCGAATGACGAATGACTAAGGGACTCGGCCATAAATAACTCGCCAAAGAGGCGCGCTCCAACCCTGTAGGAGCCGACGTAAGGAGGCTTGGTT
>CAINDV010001224.1 GCA_903847485.1 uncultured Verrucomicrobiota bacterium | reverse complement strand
TTTGCCAATAACCCATGCGTTCAAGAAATTCGTGGCCCCGCGAATTTGCTGGGCCAGATGCCCCGATTTGCTCGCGGACGACCTGCGCCAAGCCGCATGAAACCGTCACTCGCCAGTAATAAGCACTATGATCATAACCATAAAAATGCGGACAGTCATTAAAACAAAAATCAGGCCCTTGCCAGCAGCGGGCGGGGCAAACGGTAAATAAACGAACCAGTCAAAAAATAAGCGCACTATGCTCAAAACCATAAAAATGCGAACAGCCATGAAAACAAAAATCACAACCTGCCGCGCACGGCTGACGAGGGCCGGACTGATCCTCGCGCTGGCTCCCGCCGCCCTGGCCAGCGACGTCATCAAAGCGAACAACACTGGCAACCTTGATCTCGGCGCCAGTTGGGTTTCAGGCACACCGCCCGGCGCCAGCGACGTCGGTGTGTGGGACGCCACCGTGACCGCCGCCAACGCCGTCCTGCTCGGAGCGAGTGCCAACTGGGCCGGCATCCGCATCACCAACGTCGGCGGCGCGGTGAGCATCGGCAACGACGGAAACACACTCACGCTGGGCGCGTCGGGCATCGATATGACTGGTGCAGGGTATGGCCTCACGCTGGGTTGCATCCTCGACATTAGCAACGACCAGACCTGGAATCTGGGGACCCGCTCCCTCGCCCTGAGCGGAGCCAACACCGGCAGCGGAGGCTTGACCCTCACCGGAGGGACGGTGTTCTAGGGGACCGATACAGCGTTTGGGGCCGGCACGCTGACGTTGAACGGGTGCTCGCTCGCCAGTCTCAACGGCAGCGGCCATCGAACCATTGCCAATCCCATTGTGGTCGCCACCGGCACCACCAACAACCTATATGGGTTTAACGGGGGCTCGTGGACCACGTACACAGGCACGCTCTCGGGCAGCGGAACTATTGGTTGCGTCAACCCTACTGGGGGGGGGCGCACAGACTTCAATGGCGATATGAGCGGGTTCAGCGGCACGCTTTGGTATCATAACATGCCCGGGGGCAGCTCTCTAATATTGACCACTGATGGCAGCGCGGCGGCGCGCTTTGCGACCGATGGCACCACGACGTCGGGGGCTTACAACTGGTTTTTTGTTCAGGTGCCTTCCTCCGTGTTTTACATGGGCGAGTTGTCGGGCACGGGCGGAACGGTTACGGCCGTTGGCAACTACACGATCTTTGAGGTTGGTGCCCTGAACACCAGCGCCACTTATGCCGGGACGATTGGTCAAAATGGCCCGCAGGTGGGCCTGAATAAAGTGGGCACCGGCACGCTGGAGCTTTCCGGCCCGAACAACGATGCCTTCAGTTATACCGACACGACGACGGTGAGCGCGGGCACGTTGTGGGTGAGCGGCACGCTGTCCCGCTCCAGTGGGGTAACGGTCAATGACGGTGCGACGTTAAAAGTCACGGCCCACGGTGCGACTGCGGCGATCGCCACCGGCGGGGCTCTGACCCTCGGCAGCAGTGTCGGGGGCGCGACCAATCAATTCGTCGAGCTGAGCAGCACGGGCACGGCTCCCATCCAGGCGGGCAGCCTGGCTCTGACGGGCACGACCACGATTAACATCCTCAGTGGGACGTTGTTGGCCGGCCAGACTTATCCTCTCATCGGCTTCACGACCCTCGACGGCGCGGGCAATTTCGTGCTGGGCACGCTGCCCGCCGGCGTTACGGCCACCGTGGTTACCAATGGCAGCAGCATTGCCCTGGCCGTCCTCACCGCGCCCGGCCTCAATGATGTTTGGAACGGCAATCTGAGCGGCATCTGGGACATCACCAACACGGCCAATTGGATGCTCAACGGTACGCCCGGTAAGACCTTTCATCAGGGCGATCTGGTGCGGTTCGATGACACCGCCAGCGGCACGACCACGGTGAGCAACACGGTGACAGTTTCACCGTCCAGCATCACGGTCGACAACACGACCAAGGCTTACACCATCGGCGGCAGCGCGATTGCGGGCGGCGCCAGCCTGACCAAGTCCGGCACGAACACGCTCACACTGACCGGCACGAATACCTTCACAGGCGACATTACCCTCACCGCCGGGACGCTGACGATCGGCGACGCGGGCCAGTGTGGCGGCGGCACGTTTGCGGCGGGCATTTCCAACAACGGCGCATTCAACTACCAAAGCTCCAGCCCGCAAACCCTGTCGGGCATCATCAGCGGAGCCGGAACCCTGGCCCAACTGGGGACTGGCACGCTGACGCTCAGCGGCACCAACACCTTCACGGGCGGCCTGACGCTCACCGGCGGCACGGTGGCCGCGGGGAGCGATACGGCATTGGGCACCGGCACGCTGACGTTGAGCGGCGGTTCGCTCACAGCCGCCAACGGCACACGAACCATTGCCAATCCTCTCGTGATCGCCGCCGGCACCAGCAACAACCTGTATGGGAATAACGGCGGCAGGTATTGCGTGTTCGAAGGCCCGATCACGGGCAGCGGAACTATTGGTGGCGTCAACAGTGCGGGGGGCAACACGACCTTCAAGAGCGATATCAGCGGGTTCACCGGCACGATTTGGCACGATAACTCCGCCCCGGGCGGCAACTCTTTCCAATTTCAAAGCACTTCGCCTGCCGCCTATGACGGCTCTCAGGCGCACTTTGTGACCAGCGGTAGCACCACGCCGGGGTCGCCTTCATGGTTCATGCTTTTTGGGGCAGATGGGTACACGGTGCGCATGGGTGAGTTGTCGGGCCCCGGCGGACACATCGCGACCGTCTACCCCATGACTTATGAAATCGGCGCCCTGAACACCAGCACCACGTATCACGGGCACCTGACTCAAAATGGCTGCTGCGGCGCGGCGAGCCTGGTCAAAGTCGGCACCGGCACGCTGACGCTCACCTACGCGAACACCTACGCCGGTACGACGACGGTGAGCGGCGGCACGCTGGTGGTCAGCTCCGCGCAGACGAGCCTCGGCGTCATCACGGTCAACGACAATACCACGCTGGGCGTGACGGTTTCCGGCTCCAGCCAGTTGAAGCCCGAAGCACTCTACGAGGGCAGCAGCGTCGGCGGGGCGACCAATGACTTCTACGGGGTGTCCAGCACGGGCACGGCTCCGGTGCAGGCGGGCTCCCTGATCCCGACGGGCACGACCACGGTTAACATCCTCAGCGGGACTTTGTTGGCCGGCCAGACTTATCCGCTCATCAACTACACGACCCTCAGCGGCTCGGGCGATTTCGTGCTGGGCACGCTGCCAGCCGGCGTTACGGCCAATCTGGTCAACAGTGGCGGCAGCATTGCCCTGGCCGTCCTTACCGCGCCCGGCCTCAATGACGTTTGGAACGGCAATCTGAGCGGCACTTGGGACATCACCAACACGGCCAATTGGATGCTCAACGGTACGCCCGGGAAGACCTTTCACCAGGGCGATCTGGTGTGGTTCGATGACACCGCCAGCGGCACGACCACGGTGAGCAACACGGTGACAGTTTCACCGTCCAGCATCACGGTCAGCAACACGACCAAGGCTTACACCATCGGTGGCAGTGCCATTGCTGGCGGCGCCGGCCTGACCAAGTCCGGCACGAACGCACTCACGCTGACCGGCACGAACACCTTCGCGGGCGACATTACCCTCAACGCCGGGACGCTGACGATCGGCGACGCGGGCCAGTTGGGCGGCGGCACGTTTGCGGCGGGCATTTCCAACAACGGCGCGTTCAACTACCTAAGCTCTGCCGAGCAAACGCTGTCGGGCATCATCAGCGGAGCCGGAACCCTCGCGAAGAACGGCACCGGCACGCTGACGCTCAAGGGGTCTAACACCTTCACCGGCAGCGTGACCCTCACCGGAGGGACGGTGTTCGAGGGGACCGATACGGCGTTTGGGGATGGGACCGGCACGCTGACGTTGAACGGGTGCTCGCTCGCCGGTCTCAACGGCACCGGCGCTCGAACCATTGCCAATCCCATTGTGGTCGCCACCGGCACCACCAACAACCTATATGGGTTTAACGGGGGCACATGGACCACGTACGCAGGCACGCTCTCGGGCAGCGGAACTATTGGTTGCGTCAACCCTACTGTTGGGGGGGGGCGCACAGACTTCAGTGGCGATATGAGCGGGTTCAGCGGCACGCTTTGGTATCATAACATGTCCGGGGGCAGCTCCCTATTGTTGTTCAATGCTGGCAGCGCGTCGGCGCACTTTGTGACCGATGGCACCACGACGTCGGGGGCTTACAACTGGTTTTTTGCTGTTAGCCCTTCCCCCACGTTTTACATGGGCGAGTTGTCGGGCACGGGCGGAACGGTTACGGCCGTCGGCGACACGATCTCCCTTTTTGAGGTTGGCGCCCTGAACACCAGCGCCACTTATGCCGGGACGATTGGTCAAAATGGCCCGCAGGTGGGCCTGAATAAAGTGGGCACCGGCACGCTGGAACTTTCCGGTCCGAACAACGATGCCTTCAGCTATACCGGCACGACGACGGTGAGCGCGGGCACGTTGTGGGTGAGCGGCACGCTGTCCCGCTCCAGTGGGTTAACGGTCAACGACGGTGCGACGTTAAAAGTCACGGCACACGGTGCGACTGCGGCGATCGCCACCGGCGGGGCACTGACCCTCGGCAGCGGTGTCGGGGGCGCGACCAATCAATTCGTCGAGGTGAGCAGCACGGGCACAGCTCCCATCCAGGCGGGCAGCCTGACCCTGACGGGCACGACCACGATTGACATCCTCAGCGGGGGGATGTTGGCCGGCCAGACTTATCCTCTCATCGGCTTCACGACCCTCGACGGCGCGGGCAATTTCGTGCTGGGCACGCTGCCAGCGGGCGTCACAGCCACCCTAGTCACCAGTGGCAGCAGCATTGCCCTGGCCGTCACCAGCGTGCTGGCGCCCCCGACTATCTCGGGCGGGACGATGTTGCCCGGGGGTTCGTTCGAAATCATGTTTAGCGGCCCCGCGGGCCAGTCGTTCAAGGTGCTGGGCACGAATGTGATCACCGCGCCACTGGCCACTTGGCCGGTGCTGCTGAACGGCACCTTCGGCATCGGCGGCCCCGTGGCGACGAACTTCATTGACAGCGGCACTGCGACGAACCGGCTCGGGTTCTACCGCATCGTCTCGCCGTAATTGGTTTGGGTTCGCCCGCCGCCGTCAGGTTTGCGGCGGCGGATTTTTGCTCCCCGGGTCGAGTTGCCTGGGGAGTGAGTTGGGCTGGGGTGGGGTGGGCGCGTGTTGGTTCGTGCTGGGCTGGCCGCGCCCTCCCCTTTCTTTCGATTCGAGGTCCGTCCGTGCAGCGCTTAGTGCCTGCGGGCGCCCAAAAACCAGTTTCCTTTCCGTTATCAGTTCTCAGTTTAGTACAATATGAAACGGCTCTATCAATGCAGCCTCTTGTTCTCGGCCTTATGCGTCGCCGAGTTTCTGCCGGTTCGAGGCACTGCCGGCACAATTGGCTTTCCCCAACTGCTCCAGGAAATGGGTGACTGCTCCTCCTTGGCCCGCTGGCCGGAACAGGAGTGGACAGGCAAGCAGGCGAGCGCGTTGCGGGTCGACAAAAGGCATAACCCGGGGTTCCACGCCGAGGTTAAGGAGATCGGCAACTATATTCGCGAAGAGAAGAATGAAAACGGGCAAAGCGAGTTGGTGTTGATGGAGGACCTTGGCCCCGGGGTCATGGTACGGATATGGTTTGGCAACGTGGAGGGAAATACCAACACGATCATTCGGGTGTATTTTGACGGGGATAAGAAGGCTTCGATCGTCACAAAGTGCGGGGATTTCGGTTATGGAAAAGACTTCATCAAGCCCCCGTTTGCCGCCAACCGGGCCAGGGGTGCGAATGTATATCTGCCGATCCCATACGGAAAATCCTGCAAGATAACGGCGGAGAACAGCAAGGACTTGTTCTATGTAATCCAATACCGGTCGTATGGTCCGCAAACGCGTATCGAGACTTTTGATCGATCGCGGTATGAACGCGCGTCCGAACTCGTCGCTGCAACCGGGGCATCCTTGGTGAAACCCGCCGTTGACTTGAACGATTTCCACGCCGTAATCAATGATACCCTGGCCCCAAAATCCTCGGCTCAAGCTGATTTGCAACCGGGCGAGCGGGCTGTCAATTATCTGACCGTAAGAATAGAAGCCAAGGATATGAAGGCCGCCTTGCGCAGCACGTTTCTTAAACTCGATTTTGACGGAATTGAAACCGTTCATTGTCCCGTGGGAGATTTCTTTGGCAGTGGACTGGGCTTGAATGCCCTGGGCGACTGGATCCGAAGCGTGAAGCCAACCGGCGAAATGTCGTGCCGCTGGGTAATGCCATACCAGAAAGCGGCCCGCCTGAGAATCGAGTGTAATGGGAGCGAGCCGGTTAAGGTTGCCGTCTCGATCAATTATCAACCCTGGAAATGGGATGATCGCAGCATGTATTTCCACTCGAATTGGGGGATTTCGGAGAAACTGGGGATTTTGCCGAGGCCCAATTTCAATTTCGTCCGCATTGAGGGCAAAGGAGTCTATGTGGGAGACACCCTTACGATAACCACTGATTCGCAGTTATGGTGGGGAGAGGGCCCCGAAAAGATCTGCATTGACGGCGAGGGTTTCCCGTCCCAGTTCGGGACCGGCACGGAGGATTACTATGGCTATGCCTTTGGCGAGCGCGAGTTGTTTTACGCGCCTTTCCATTCCCAGCCTAGGACGCCGGAAGGCCCTGTGTGGCAGGGAACCACAGTGAACACAAGGATCCGCTCACTGGATGCCATCCCCTTCAAGAAGTCGCTTCATCTGGATCTGGAAATATGGACTCATGATAGCAATGGAAGCGTTCAAAAGTATGTGGATTATGCCGTGGCAACCTATTGGTACGGTTTCCCGGATGCCAAGGGGCACTGGATTAGCGAGCCGGTCAGGATGAAGACACCCTGAGGCCGGGAAACAGCAGAGACGCCTCACCCTCCTGCCCGCGAAGCCCTGACCTAGCGGAGGCCTTGGTTCCTAACCCGGTCCGCTTCCGCTCCACTCGCCCAGCTCAGTTAGAATAATAATCGAACAGCAACTCAATGACGACACGGAAACTGATGACGCGCATCCTGATGGGGGGCTTGGCGCTTTACGCACTGACTGGAATCGCACGAGCTGGAACGGATCTGGCGGGGGAATTCGTGACGCCTCCGGATGCCGCGAAGCCATGGGTGAACATGTGGTGGTTTGATGAGATCACCCCTGCGGACATTACCCAGCACATGGAGGAGCTGAAAGCGAAAGGCGTGGGTGGCGTGATGCTGATCGACACGAGCAGCATGCCGGGCGCGCCTTACATGAGCGACAAGTGGCGCGTATTGTTTCGATGCGCGGTGCGCGAGGCGGACCGGCTTGGGTTGAAAATGGGCGTGAATGTCTGCGTGGGCTGGCCTTCGGGAGGGCCGTGGATCACACCGGAGAATTCGAGTTGGGCTGTCGTCAGTTCCAAAACAGTCATCAAGGGGCCGCAACGGTTTTCAGCCAAGCTGGTGGAGCCGAATGGCAAGGGGGCACTCTATGCCGATGTGGCGGTCCATGCCTATCCGATTAACGACGAAACTCCCGCTCCGGGGCCGCAGATAACGGTGGGCGGCAACCCAGGCGAGTTGGCGAATCTGCAGAGCGGCAATTTCAACACCCCTTGGAACCCCGGAGCCGATCCATGGATCAAAGTCGATTTCGGTGGGCCGCATCTGGTGGATTGGATCTGGATCGATGGAGGGAACCGGATCGTTATCGAGGCTTCGACCGACGGTGCCACTTTCACGCCGGTGGCCACGTGGGATGCGCAACCGCGCAGTGAATCGGTCTATCGGTCTGTGCCTGTCACCACGGCACGCTGGTTTCGTGTTGGGGTATCGGGCGGCGTGCGCGGCTTCGCGCTGGGCACGCGGGCCGAGGTGGATCGGGTGGTTCGCCTGGCCGCCAAACGGGCGATCACCCATCCGTCGAATGTGACGGGCGCCCGACTGGCCGATCAGGTCAGTCTCGTTCGGGAAGACCTGGTAGCGTTGCCTGGCGACCGTCCGCTGCGAATTCAGGACGCGATTGACCTGACCGCCAAGGTTTCCGGTGACGGAACACTGAACTGGGACGTGCCGTCGGGAAGATGGAATGTGGTGCGGATCGGTCGTACCACGACCGGGATGAGCGTGGGTGGGGGCCTGTTGCCCGATTACCTCAGCCCGCAAGCGTCGGAGCAAAACTACGAGCACGGAATGAAGCCCTTGCTGGGCGATGCCGGCGCGCTGGTCGGGAAGACGCTTCAGTATTTCATTGAGGACAATGTTGAAATCGGCGGTATCTACTCCTGGACGCCAAGGCTGCTCGAAGAGTTTCAGAAACGCCGTGGTTACCATCCGGCCCCTTACCTTGCTGCGATGGCGGGCGAGATCGTCGAGAATGTCGAGATCACGGATCGCTTCCTGGCGGACGTGCGGCGGACGATTGCCGATTGTGTGGCGAACGGACATTACGGACGCTGGGCGGAACTGGCCCACGCCGATGGCATGAAGGTGCGGGCGGAAGCCGGTGGCCAGCATCATCCACGGTTGCTGTGCAACGACGGGCTGATGAATCAGGGGCGCGTGGACGTGCCGGTCGCGGAGTTCTGGGTAAATGAGTGGTGGAAGGAAAATCAGTGGGTTCCGGCAAACCATCATGTCATCACCACCCCGGGTTGGGACGAG
>CAINDV010001223.1 GCA_903847485.1 uncultured Verrucomicrobiota bacterium | reverse complement strand
GCCCCTGCCCTCGATCTCCACACGCTCTCAGATGAAGCAACCCTTGCAATTCTCATTTTGGCTGGGAGTGCGGACAATCTTGTCCGCCGGTGGTCGCGAACTTGGCACCAGGCGGACAGGATTGTCCGCGCTCCCAGCCAAAATGAGAACCACTGGAGAATTGCGGCTTGCACTGGACATGGGCTTGGTGACAGCTTTCCGCAGCGACTCGACACAGATTATTCCAAACATGAGCATTGCCCTGGTGACCGGCTCCGCCGGCTTGATTGGTTCAGAAACCTCCAAGCGTTTTCACGCGGAGGGGTTTGACATCGTCGGCGTGGACAACGACATGCGCGCCCGGTTCTTTGGTGCCGAGGCGTCCACGGCACCCACCCGCGCCCGCTTGGAGCAGGCACTGAGAAACTACCGCCATGAGACTGTGGACATCCGCGACCTGGACAAGGTGGACGCCTTGTTCACCCAGCTAGGCACGGCGGTCCAAGTGGTTATTCACACCGCCGCGCAGCCTTCCCACGACTGGGCGGCGCGCGAACCGCACACCGATTTCACCGTCAACGCCAACGGCACACTTAACTTACTCGAAGCCACCCGGCGGCACTGTCCGGAAGCCGTCTTCATCTTCACCAGCACTAACAAAGTCTATGGCGACACGCCCAACCGCCTCCCGCTGATCGAGCAGGCCACGCGCTGGGAGATTGATCCCGCCCACACTTACCACCTGGGTATTGACGAAACGATGTCCATTGACCAGACCAAGCACTCACTTTTCGGCGCGAGCAAGGTAGCCGCAGATGTGTTGGTGCAGGAATATGGCCGCTACTTTGGCCTGAAGACCGCCTGCTTCCGTAGCGGTTGCCTAACTGGTCCGGCGCACGCGGGCACTGAGTTGCACGGCTTTCTGGCTTACCTGATGAAATGTACCGTCACGGGCCGGCCTTACCGTGTCTATGGCTACCAAGGCAAGCAGGTCCGCGATAACATCCACAGCCACGACTTGGCCGAGGCGTTCTGGCAATTCGTCCAGGCACCACGCTCCGGCGAAGTCTATAACCTCGGCGGCAGCCGCCACTCACACGGTTCGATGCTGGAATCCATCGCGCTCTGCGAGGAAATCAGCGGTAAGAAGCTCAACTGGACCTACGACGAAGACAACCGCATTGGCGACCACATCTGGTGGGTCAGCGACGTGCGGAAATTCCAGTCACACTATCCGGCTTGGCAATACCGCTACGACATGAAAGCCATCCTCCGGGAAATCCACCAAGCCTGCCTTTAGGAAGGCAGAAAACAGAAAGCAGAAAACAGAAATGAATCAAGGACGGCTGCCGGTGGAATTTCGGGATCGTACAAAGCGGTTCGCTTCGGCGATTATCCGGTTGTTCGTGGCTCTTCCTAAAGGGCGGGAAGAAGTGCGAATCCTTGGCAAGCAGTTATTGCGCGCCGGCACTTCCATGGCCGGTCATATTCGCGAAGCATACCGGGCGCGCTCCGACGCCGAATTCTGCTCTAAACTGGAAGGGGCCTTGCAGGAGGCGGATGAGTCTCAGCTTTGGCTTGAATTACTCCGGGACGATTGCGGAGTCCGCGCTGAAGCGGTTGCTGCCATTCATCGTGAAGCCGAGGAGTTGATCGCCATCCTTGTTACCATGGTCAACCGGACCAAAGGAAAAAGCTGAAAACAGAAATGGATTCCTGCTAACTTTGATTTCGGCTTTCTGCTTTCCTAGTTTCTGTTTTTGCTATGCACCTCCTCCTCACCGGCATCTGTGGTTTCGTGGGTAGCACGCTTGCCCGCGCGCTACTGTAGTCGATGGAGAATTTGCAGGTCACGGGCGTGGATAATTTCATCCGCCCTGGCAGCGAACTGAACCGCCGCGAACTAACTCGCCTTGGCGTGAAACTCTTCCACGGCGACCTTCGCTGTCAGAGTGACGTGGAGGCCTTGCCAGCGGCGGATTGGGTGATTGATTGCGCCGCCAATCCCAGCGTGCTGGCGGGTGCCGACGGTCGTACGAGCAGCCGGCAACTCATGGAGCACAATCTCCTAGCCACGATCCATCTGCTGGAATGGTGTCAGGCGGTGAAAGTCGGCTTCATCATGTTGAGTACCAGCCGGGTTTACGCCATTGAGCCACTCGCCAAATTGCCCGTCAAGGCGGTTAGTGGCGCTTTCCGCCTCGTTACCGGCGCGGGCTTGCCTGCCGGGGTATCAAGCGAAGGGATTGCTGAAGACTTCAGCACGCAACCACCGCTTTCACTCTACGGTGCCAGCAAGCTGGCGAGCGAGATTCTGGCACTGGAATACGGCGCGCCCGGCGGCTTCCCGGTGTGGCTGAACCGTTGCGGCGTGCTGGCGGGGGCGGGGCAGTTTGGGCGGGCCGACCAAGGCATCTTCGCTTATTGGATCAACTGCCATCTACGGCGGGCACCGCTCCGCTACCTCGGCTTTGATGGCCAGGGCCACCAGGTGCGCGATTGTCTGCACCCGCGCGACTTAGTGCCTTTGCTCCACCAGCAGATAGAGGCGGGCACGGATACGAATAAGCCACGAGTGGTGAATGTCTCTGGCGGACGGGCTTCGGCGATGTCACTGCGCCAGCTTACGGAGTGGTGTGACGTGCGCTTTGGGCCACATTTTGTAGCGAGTGACCCGCGTCCCAGGGCGTTCGACTTGCCGTGGGTTGTATTGGATGCCAGCCAGGCAAGAGAGGTGTGGGATTGGTCCCCGCAGACGGTCCCGGCGGCGATCATGGAGGAGATTGCGGCCCATGCGGAAGCCCACCCAGACTGGCTGCAGCTTTCGTCGCCCACTTAAGCCTCCGCCGAGGTTTGGGGCCTCCCGAAGTTGTTGGTGGGGGGAGGTTAGCCGCAGTTTTGGAGTGCGCCGGCAGAGCGCAGCGGTGACGGCGCTTGGGCGGCCCGGCCGCCGGTGAAGATTGCCGGCACCGTTGCGATCTGGTATCGTGTGCGCCGCGATTGCCTTGGCGCCGACCGCGCCGGGGTTTTGATCTTACAACCGTAGAACCCTTATGGCGTATCTCAACGACAGTTATTTGAAGCTTAAAGCCGGCTATCTCTTTCCCGAAATCGGCCGGCGCGTGAAGGCGTTTTGCGACGCTCATCCCGACGCGGCCAAGCGGCTCATCCGCTGTGGCATCGGTGACGTCACTGAGCCGCTCCCGCCGGCCGTTATTGCCGCCCTGCACCGCGCCGTGGACGAAATGGGCGCGCGCGCCACGTTCAAAGGCTACGGCCCGGAACAAGGCTACGAATGGCTGCGCGCCGCCATCGCGCAGAACGATTTCCGCGCTCGAGGCCTGGAGGTGGCCGACGATGAGATTTTCGTCAGCGACGGCTCCAAGTGCGACTGCGGTAACATCCTCGACATATTCGGTGGCCAAAACCGCATCGCCGTCACTGATCCGGTCTATCCGGTCTATGTGGACACTAATGTCATGGATGGCCACACCGGTCCCGCCGATGCGGCCGGGGCCTACGCGGGCCTCGTGTATCTGCCCGGCAATGCCGCCAACGGGTTCGTGCCGGAGCCGCCCATGGAGGCTGTGGATCTCATTTACCTCTGCTCGCCGAACAATCCGACTGGTGCCGTGATGACGCGCGCCCAACTCACGCGGTGGGTCCGCTACGCCCTCGAATACCGCGCGATCATCCTTTTCGACGCCGCCTACGAGGCCTATATCACTGACCCGGCGTTGCCACACTCAATTTTTGAGATTCCCGGCGCGCGCGACTGCGCCATCGAGTTTCGCAGCTTCTCCAAGAACGGCGGGTTCACTGGTATGCGCTGCGCCTTCACCGTGGTGCCCAAGACATTGCTGGCGCAGACCGAAAGCGGCGAACGGCACCCACTTCATCCGCTTTGGTCGCGGCGCATGACGACTAAGTTCAATGGCGTGAGTTACCCCGTGCAGCGCGCCGCCGAGGCGCTCTATTCGGCGACTGGACGGACGCAGGTAAGGGCACTCATCGAGCACTACCTGGGCAACGCGCAGGTGCTCTTGGCAGGCGTGGGGGCGGCGGGTTGGCGCGTGTTCGGTGGCGTCAGTGCGCCCTATATCTGGGTGCAAACGCCCGCCGGCCTCACGAGTTGGGAGGCGTTCGACAAAATCCTGCGCGAGGCCAACGTGGTTATCACGCCCGGCAGTGGCTTCGGCCGGGCCGGCGAAGGCTGGTTCCGCATCTCGTGCTTTAACAGTCGTGCCAACGCCGAGGAAGTGGCCCAGCGGTTACGGGCTATGAAGTGGTGATCCGTCCGGGAGGGCGGAGTTGCGCGCCGTCCCGAAAAGCGGGCGGCGGGGAACTTACGCGGGCGTGCAAGGCTGCAATTCTGCCCATGAACCTCAAAATGCCTTCCTTGATTGCCAACGACTTGCGCATCTTGAGGTTCATGGGCGCAACGCGCGCAAAAAATTCGGGGTGGT
>CAINDV010001222.1 GCA_903847485.1 uncultured Verrucomicrobiota bacterium | reverse complement strand
TTCAAGTTCTCCACCCCCGGCAGTGTGGTGCAAATCAACTTGGTCCTCCTGCCGGACGCGGGCGGTGTCCTCACGGTGCGCGATCAAGGGCGCGGCCTGACGCCCGACCAAATCCGCCAGGTAGGCGCCTTCCGCCAGTTCGACCGCGACGTATGGGCGCAGCCCGGCACCGGGCTGGGCTTGGCCCTCGTGCAGCAACTCGTCACCCTGTATGGCGGCAGCCTCGAGCTTGCCAGCGAGCCAGGCAACGGCACCACGGCCACCGTGCGCCTCCCCAACGCCCGACCCGGAACCCCGGCCAACAGCGCGCTGGAGGCGAATCTGCGGCGCAAAGTCGCCCGGACCTTGGCCGGCGAGTAGCCCACAGAGAAAACATGAAGCCCGAGAGCATCCGAGAGCGTCCGAGAGCGTCCGACCACGTCTGACATGTCCGACCCGTCCGCCCCGCCCACCCCTATGACTACCCCTCCCGACCCCACCCCCGCCGCCGAGCTGCGCCGCCAGGCCGAGGCCGTCGCCCGCGAAACCGACCCGGTGCCCGCCGACCTCCCCGCCCCGCCCCCCGCCGCCTGGCAGCGCACCCTCCACGAACTCCACGTCCACCAGATCGAGCTGGAGCTGCAAAACACCGAGCTGCGCCGCTCCCAAACGGACCTGCTAGCCGCCCAGGCGCACTATTCCGACTTCTACAACCTGGCGCCCGTGGGCTACCTCACCGTCAGCAAGCAGGGCCTGATTCTCGAAGTCAACCTCACCGCCGACACCTGGCTGGGCGTGCCCCGGAGCAAGCTGACCAGGCGGCCATTCTTCCGGTTCTGTCATCCCGCCGACCAAGCCCTTTACCTCCAGCACCAGGAGCGACTCTTCACCACCGGCACCCCGCAGATGTGCGACCTGCGGCTGGTGAAACCCGACGGCTCCGCCCTCTGGACGCATCTGTCCGCCACCGTCGCACCGGTGGCCGACGGTCCTCCGGTCGCCCGCTTCGTGCTAAGTGACATCACCGAGCCAAAACGCCAAGAGGCGGCCTTGCAAGCGGCCCACGCCGAAATGGAGCAGCAGGTGGTCGAGCGGACGGCGGAGTTGGCGCAGGCCAATGCCTCCCTGCTGGAGAGAGAAACCCATCTCCGCGCCATTCTCGAAGCCACCGCCGACGGTATTCTGACCGTGGACAACCAAGGGAAGGTGTTACACGTCAACCGGCACTTCGCCAATCTGTGGCGCATCCCCCCGGCGCTGCTGGAACGCGACGACGACCCGGCAATGCTGGAGTTCGCGATGACGCATTTGGCCGAGCCGGAAGCGTTTCACCAGCGGGTGCAGGCGCTCTATGCTTCGGACGCCGAGGACTCGGGCACACTCGCCTTCAAGGACGGCCGGTGCTTTGAGCGTTACTCTTTGCCGCTAATCCAGGCGGGCCTCCGCCTGGGCCGGGTATGGTCCTTCCGGGACATCACCGAGCGCCACAGTCTTCAGGCGGCGCTGCGGAAGAGTCAGGAAGAGTTCCGCGCCATCGCCGATTACACGGTGGACTGGGAGAGCTGGGTCGGCCTGGACGGGAAGAATCTCTGGGTGAACCCCGCCGTGGAAAAGATAACCGGCTACACACCCGCCGAAATGCTGGCGATGCCGGACTTTCTCGCCACGCTGGTGGCGCCGGCGGACCACGACTTCTGCCTAAACGCCTTCCAAGGCGCCCTGCGCGGCAGCCGGGGCGAAGGTTTGGAATTCCGGTGTGTCCGCAAGAACGGGTCGCAGTTCTGGCTGAGCATGTCTTGGCAGCCAATTTTCGACGCGCAAGGCAAGCCTCTAGGTGTCCGCTCCAGCGGTCGCGACATCACCCGGGGCAAGCAGGCGGAACTAGCGTTGCGGGAGAGTCAGGAGCTGCTCTCCACGTTTCTGCGGCACTCCCCCATCTACACCTACATCAAGACGGTCACGCCGACTGATAGCCGCGTCCTGATGGCCAGCGATAAGTTTCAACAGATGCTCGGTTGCTCCGGGGCGGAGTTAGTAGGCAAGACCACGACGGAACTGTTC
>CAINDV010001221.1 GCA_903847485.1 uncultured Verrucomicrobiota bacterium | reverse complement strand
TTCATGTACACCAGTTTGCCCGGTGTCTTTTTTCCATGAGTCAACGATGCCTTTTTCCTCCTCCCAGCCCTATCCGCTCGGTGTCATTTAATTTGAGTCAACGCGGTCAGTCCGCCAGATCAGACGTTTTACTTGACCGTAACCAAGCGCCGGCCACAGTATCCGACCGAAAATTGTGGGCAATCAACGCATTATCATCATCGGCGGCGGCATCGTGGGGTTGGGGACGGCACTCAAGCTGGGCAGCCAGTATTCCGGTGCCCGGGTGACCGTTTTGGAGAAGGAGGCGATGGTCGGCCGGCACCAAACCGGCAACAACAGCGGAGTGCTGCACGCGGGGCTTTACTACAAGCCTGGCTCGGTCAAGGCGCGCATGGCGGTGCAGGGCGTGCAAGAGATGGTGGCGTTCTGTCGCGACAACAATGTGCCCCATGAAATCTGCGGCAAACTTGTCGTGGCGGTGGACGAGACGGAGGTGCAGCGGCTGAAGAACCTTCACGAGCGCGGCCAACAAAATGGTCTGCAAGGTTTGCAGTGGCTGGGCCGGGAGCAAATGCGGGAGATCGAACCCCACGTCGGCGGCGTGGCGGCGTTGCGCGTCCCGCAGGAGGGCATCGTGGATTATCCCGGGGTTTGCGAAGCGCTGCTGAAGCGAATCGCCGAACAAGGTGGCCAGGTGGTGACGAACGCGCGCGTCACGAAGCTGACACCGACGAGTAGCGGTTGGGTGGTTAAGACGAGCGCGGGCGATTTCGAAGCGGATTTCGTTGTAAACTGCGCTGGGCTGCACTGTGACCGCGTGAGCGAACTGGCGGGCGAGAAGCGCGAAGTGCGCATCGTTCCCTTCCGCGGCGAATACTATAAACTCAAGCCCACGCGGCAGCATCTGGTGAAGCACTTGATTTATCCCGTGCCTGACCCGCAATTCCCATTTCTCGGCGTTCACTTCACGCGGCTCATCAAGGGCGGAGTCGAAGCCGGACCGAACGCGGTGCTCGCCTTCAAACGCGAGGGCTACAAGAAAACCGACTTCAGCGCCGCTGATCTGTTTGACGCCCTTTCGTTCGGCGGGCTGTGGAAATTCCTGGGCCGGCACAAACGGATATGCTGGGAAGAAATCAAACGCTCCTTCAGCAAAGAGCTTTTTTGCCAGTCGCTGCAACGCCTCGTGCCCGAGATCCGCGCGGAAGATCTGGAAACCGGGGGGGCGGGCGTGCGCGCCCAGGCGATGTCGCCCGACGGAACGCTCGTGCAGGATTTCAGCTTCGTGCGCGGCCGCAAGGCGCTGCACGTCCTCAACGCGCCCAGCCCGGCGGCCACGGCGGCGCTTACCATCGGCGAGGAAATCGCCAGCCAACTGGTCGGGCAGGTTGAATAAGATTGCAAAACGCCCCAAAATTGGAATCTTTGCGGTTCGTTTTTGCCGGGCAAAAGCCCGTCCGACGAATGGAAAACTGGAAGCATCATGGCAGAAAAATTTTTCGTGATTGGCAGCAACTCGTTCACCGGAGCGAGTTTCGTGGATTTCCTGCTCGCGCGCGGCGATGCGGTCATCGGGACCAGCCGTTCCGCCGAGCTTCATTCCGTTTTCCTGCCGTACCGGTGGCCCACCCAGCGTCCGGCCGGGGCCAAGTTCGAGTTCAAGCAACTGGACCTAAACCAGCACACGAACGAACTCGCCGCCGCCATCGGCGACTTCCAACCGGATTACGTCGTCAATTTCGCCGCCCAAAGCATGGTGGCTGAAAGCTGGCTGCATCCCGAGCAGTGGTATCAAACCAACGTGGTCGCGAATGTGCGGCTTCACGAAAAAATCCGGCACTTTGGCTTTCTGAAGAAATACGTCCACGTCACCACGCCGGAAGTCTATGGCAGTTGCAGCGGGAACGTGACGGAAAGCGCGCCGTTCAACCCCAGCACGCCTTACGCGGCGTCGCGCGCGGCGTGCGATCTCCACCTGATGACGTTCTTCAAGAACTACAAGTTCCCGGTCGTTTTTACGCGGGCGGCGAATGTCTATGGGCCGGGCCAGCAGCTTTATCGCATCATTCCGCGCACGGTTTTCTTCATCAAACTCGGGCGCAAACTCCAACTCCACGGCGGCGGGCGCTCGGTGCGGTCTTTCATCCACGCGCGCGACGTCGCGGAAGGAACGCTGCGCGTCGCCCGCCAGGCGCCGCCCGGCGAGACGTATCATTTTTCCACCGACCTTTACCTTTCCATCCGGGAACTCGTCGAGCGCATCTGCACCCGCATGGGCGTGAGCTTCGCGGACGTGGTGGAAGTCGTCGGCGACCGTCCGGGCAAGGACGCCGCCTATCTCCTCGACAGCACCAAAGCCCGCACGACGCTCGGCTGGAAGGACGCGCTCTCGCTCGATCAGGGCATTGACGAAACCATCGCCTGGATTTCGGGCAACCTGGAAGAACTGAAGCAACAACCGGCGGATTACATTCACAAACCGTGAGTCGAGCCCCAACAATGCGAAGTCCCCTTACCCCGGCCCTCACCCCTTCGGAAGGGGAGAGGGAGAATCACCGTCAGTCGGTAAGCCAAGCCGGCGGCGTTGGAAATTTCGTGAGCCGCACCTTGCCCTTCCCTCTCCCCCGCCGAGGGGGAAAGGGTCAGGGTGAGGGGGCAATTCCCGGCTGCAATTTTAACTGAACACCCAAAGACTAAACACATTCACATGGCAAAAATTCTCGTTACCGGCGGATTTGGTTATGTGGGCGCGCGTTTGACGCCCCATCTGCTCGCTCTCGGTCATCACGTTCGCGTGATTGATCTCATGCTTTACACCGACGCCGGCCTCGTTGCGCTCCAGGCCGACAAGTCGTTTCCCCAATGGCAGAGCCGCTTCGAACTCGCCCGTGGCGACATTCGCGATCCGCAAACCGTCGCCCAAGCCGTCGCCGGCATGGACACTGTGATCCACCTCGCGGCGATTTCCAACGACCCGACCGGCGACATTGACGAAGTGCTCACGCGCCAGGTCAATTTCGACGCCGTTGGCCTGCTGCTCGCCCAAGCCCGTGCCGCCGGCGTGAAGCGTTTCATCAACGCTTCCTCCAGCAGCGTCTTCGGCGTGCGCGACGTGGCGGACATTGACGAAACGATCGAGCCCGAGCCGATCACGTTTTACTCGAAGTACAAAATGCTCGGCGAGTGGCTCGTGACGGCGGCATCCTCGCCAGATTTCTGCACGGTCAACGTCCGCCCCGCGACCGTCTGCGGTTACTCGCCCCGCCAGCGTTTCGATCTCACGGTCAACAAACTCACCGCCGACGCGCTCCGCAAACGCGTCATCACTGTCCACGGCGGCGAGCAACGCCGCCCGAACGTCGGCATGACCGACATGATCAATCTCTACGGCCTGCTCGTGGATATCGCCGCGGCAAAGATCAATGGGCGCACCTTCAACTTCGGTTTCGAGAACTTGAAAGTCATCGAGATCGCCAAGGTGATTCAGGGCGAACTTGCGGACCTCAACGTCGAAATCAAAGTCACCGACACGCTCGACAAGCGCGATTACCACATCTCCTCGGCAAAAATCTTGCGCGAACTCGGCTACCAGCCCGTCAGTTCCATCCGTGCTGAGGTGGCGAATCTGCGCAAGGCGCTCGACGGCGGCGCGTTCCCGGACATTGACGCCGCGGAGCATTACAACATGAAGTTCATGAAGGTCGAGCGCTCGGCCAAAGCTTACGATTACGCTTCCCGCTAAGCCGAAGTATGCAGCGGACGTTTCCCCTCACCCCGGCCCTCTCCCCTTCCGAAGGGGAGAGGGAGAATCGTCGCCAGTCTGCCGGCGAATCGAGTCGAGTCGGCACTACCGAAAGCCTCCCATCGCTGTTCCCTCGCCCCCGCCGAGGGGGAGAGGGTCAGGGTGAGGGGATTTTTCGATTGAACTGCTGCCGCTAAAACCAACCCCATGTCTGCGACCAAAATCATTCCGTTCGCCGCCGCTCCGGCGTTTTTCAAAACGCTGCGGGAGCGCGGCATGCGCCTGGTTCAATCGCACGGCATTTTCGATCTCATTCACCCCGGCCACATCCTGCATCTGGAGGAAGCGCGGGAGTTGGGCGACGCCCTCGTGGTCACACTCACCGCCGACAAGTTCGTCAACAAAGGTCCGGGCCGGCCCTACTTCAACGAGCATCTGCGCCTGAAGAGCCTGACGGCCTTGTCGTGCGTGGATTACATCGTCCTCGTCCCGTTCACCGGCGCAGTCGAAGCCATCGAGTGCGTCCGGCCGAACATTTATTGCCGCGGCAAGGAATACGCCGATCCCGAGTTTGACACCGAAGGCACGATTCCCGCCGAAATCCGCGCGGTGAAAGCCGTCGGCGGCCAGGTGCGCTTCATCGGTTCAGTCCAATACAGTTCCACCAAGTTGCTCAACCAATACTTCGACCACTTGAGCCAGCCGGTGAAGGCGTTTTGCGCGGCGCTCGCGGTGAAATTCACCCGCAAGGAATTTTTCAACGCCGTCGAGAGCTTCGCCGACTTGAAGGTGCTCGTGGTCGGCGACACCATTTTTGATCGCTACTCCTATTTGAAGGTTCAGGGGCTGACCTCGAAGAACAAGATCATCTCCGGTCGCTTCCTGCGCGAGGAAACGCAGTGCGGCGGCGCGCTCGCGGTGTTTCGCCACATCCGGCAGTTCACCAACCGCGCCAAGTATCTCAGTCTCGTGGGCACGGAAGCCTGGGCGCAGGCCGCCTTGCGGGCGCACGTGCCGGCGGCGCAGGACCTGACCGTGCGCGAGCCGGGCTTCACCACTGTCATCAAACAGCGCTTCGTCGAACCGCTCGTCGAAGGCGCGGAGATGAGCAAACTTTTTTCCGTCAACTATCTCGATGCCGCCGCGCCGTCGGCGGAGGTAGTGCGTCGGATCGAGAAGCGGCTGCGTTCCGAAATCGCGAAGGCGGACGTCGTGGTGCTGGCGGATTTCGGTCACGGCATGATGCAGCCGCCCCTGCGCGAACTCGTGCAGGATCGCGCCCCGGTGCTCGTGCTGAACTGCCAGACCAACTCGAACAACCACGGCTTCAACATCATCAACCGCCAATACCAGCGCGCCGACGCCTTCACGCTCGACGAACAGGAGATGATGCTTTCCGCCGGACGTCGCGCGCTGGATTTTCCGCACGAGCTGGCGGCGTTGAAGAAAAAATTTCACTCCCGCTATGCCTGGCTCACGCGCGGCTCGGTGGAAACCATCGGCCTGCACGACCGCCAGCCGGCCTGTCTCTGCCCGCCGCTCGAACGCGATGTCGTGGACACCATCGGCGCGGGGGACGCGTTCTTCTCGGTGGCGGCGCTCGCCGCCGCCCGGCGGCTGCCGGTTGATCTCGCGACCTTCCTCGGCCAGCTCGCGGGGGCGCAAGCCGTGAAAATCGTTGGCAACGCCGAGCCGATTTCCAAGACCACGCTTCTCAAGAGCGGCATGTCTCTGCTAAATTTCTAAGGATGAAAACCGCCGCCGCCATTTTAGTTGAACAGAAGAAACCGCTCGTCCTCGACGAAGTGGAAATCCCCGCGCTCGGCTTCGGCCAGGTGCTGGTGGATCTCAAAGCCACGCGCATCTGCGGCTCGCAGATCGGCGAAATTGATGGCGTGAAAGGCCCGGACCGATGGCTGCCGCACCTGCTCGGTCACGAGGCGGGCGGCATCGTGCGCGAAGTCGGCCCCGAAGTCCGCCACGTCAAACCCGGCGACCGTGTCGTCGCCCACTGGCGTCCGGGCCGCGGCATTGAGGCGCGCGGTGCGGTTTATCAATGGAACGGCAAACCCTGCAACGCCGGGCCGATCACGACTTTCCAGCAACTCGCCGTGCTCTCGGAAAACCGGCTCACCGTCGTACCCGCCGACACGGACTTTGAAATCTGCTGCCTGCTCGCCGACACCCTCACCACGGGTTTCGGCACGATCAACAACAACGCCCACGTAAAGCTTGGCGAATCAGTCGTCGTCATCGGCTGCGGCGGCATTGGTCTGGGCACGGTGCTGGGGGCTCACCTTGCTGGGGCGCATCCGGTCATCGCGGTGGACATTCAGGATCACAAGTTGCAGGTCGCCGCGAAGTACGGCGCGACGCACACGATCAATTCGGCCAAGGAGGATTTCTCGGAAGCCGTGCTGAAAATTCTCGGCGGCGCGCGGCCCGACGTGGTCGTGGACGGCACGGGCAATCCGGCAATTCTGGAAAAAGCCTTCGCGCTGGCAGGCAACTTCGCCCGCGTGGTCGGCGTCGGCGTCATGGCACACGACAAGAAAATTTCTCTCAACACGTTGCCGCTGCATCTCGGAAAAATCCTGCGCGGCTCGCACGGTGGCGAGAGTTTGCCCGCCGAAGACATCCCGCGTTACCTCGGCATGATCCGCGCCGGGCGGTTTGATCCCAAAGGCTTCGTCTCGCATCGCATTTCGCTGGCCGAAGTGAATGACGGCATCGCGAAGATGCGCTCCGGCGAAGTCATCCACTGCATCATCCATTTCCCATGACCGCTGCCGCCACCACCTCCAGCGCCGACCTCGACCTGATCGCGCGCCGTCTGCGCTTCAAAGTCATCGAAATGTCCCATGCCGCCGGCACGCCGCATCTCGGCTCGGCGTTGTCCTGCTTGGACATTTTGGTCGCCGCCTACTGGAACATCGTCCGCGTGGACGCCCAGCAACCCACCGATCCGCTGCGCGACCGTTTCATTTTGAGCAAAGGCCACGCGGCTTCGGCGCTTTATGCGACGCTCGCCGAGCGCGGATTCTTCCCGAAAGAATGGCTGGATAAGTTCGCCCAACACCACTCTCCGCTCGCCGAACAACCTGCGCCGAACTGCGCGCCGGGCGTTGAACTCGCGACCGGTTCGCTCGGTCACGGCCTGCCCGTCGGCGTTGGCATGGCGATGGCCGCGCGGATTCGCAGTTTGGATTACCGCGTGTTCGTCTGTATGAGCGATGGCGAGTGCAACGAAGGCACGGTCTGGGAAGCCGCGATGTTCGCGCCGGCGCAAAAGCTGGAAAAGCTCTGCGTCATCGTGGACTACAACAAGTGGCAGGCGACCGGCCGCAGCAATGAAGTCATGTCGCTCCCCTCGCTTCGTGACAAATGGGCCGCGTTCGGATGGGACGCTCACGAAGTGGACGGCCACAACATCGCCGAACTCACGCGCCTGATGAAAACCGTTCCCACCGGCAGCGGCAAACCGGTCGCCATCATCGCCCACACGATCAAGGGCAAAGGGGTTTCCTTCATGCAAGACGACAACAACTGGCACTATCGAATCCCTAAGGTGGAAGAAGTCGCCGCCGCGAAAAAGGAGCTGGGCCTCGCATGAGAAACGCCTTCGCAAAACAAGTCACCGAACTCGCCCAACGCGACGAGCGCGTCGTGCTCCTGAGCGGCGACATCGGTAACCGCCTCTTCGACGATCTCAAGGCGAAATGTCCCGGACGCTTTTTCAACTGCGGCGTGGCCGAGGCGAACCTGATCGGCATGGCCGCCGGCATGGCCATGAGCGGCCTGCGTCCAATTTGCTACACCATCACGCCGTTCATCACGTATCGCTGCATGGAGCAGATCCGCATTGATGTCTGCTACCATCATCAACCGGTGATCATCGTCGGCACCGGTTCGGGGCTTTCCTACGCGTCGCTCGGCGCGACGCATCATTCGTGCGAAGAGATGGGAATGCTCCGCCTGCTGCCCGGCCTTGCGGTCGTCGCTCCGGCGGACTCGGTGGAAGTGCGCGGCGCGCTCCAGGCGGCGTTGAATCATCCCAACCCCGTTTACATCCGCATCGGCAAGAAAGGCGAACCGGTCGTTCACAAGACCGAGATTGACTTCCAGATTGGCAAAGCCATCTCCGTTCGCGACGGCACGGACGTTTGCCTGCTGAGCGCGGGAAACATGCTGCCCGCCGCGCTGGAAACCGCCGAGTTGTTGGCGCAGCAGAACATCTCCGCCAAGGTGTTCAGCTTTCACACCATCAAGCCGCTCGACGAAGCGACGTTGGCGGCGGCATTCCAAAACTTCAAGCTGGTCGCGACTCTGGAGGAACACAGCGTCCTCGGCGGTCTGGGCGGCGCGGTGGCGGAATGGCTGGCGGATCATTCCCCCGCGCAGGCGCGCTTGATCCGCTGCGGCACCGCGGATGAGTTTCTGCACGAAACCGCCGAGCAGGAAGAGGCCCGTGAGTATTTTGGACTCACCGCCGCGACGATGGCCGAACGGATTCGCACCGCCCTGACGAAGTGAAATGCCCCATGAGGAAGGCAGGAGGTAGAGGCGGCATTTCAGCGGCGCAGTTCAGAATCTCGCCGGGCGCTGAAACCCACTCAGAAGCGAGATCCGGTTCGTGCTGTTCTCCCTCACCCTTACCCTCTACCGCTGGGAGAGGGAACAGCATACGGACAATCTCAGTTACTCCTAAGCCGCCGGCGCAATCCCAGCGCTCAGTTCTGGAAAACGACGGCGGACAACACTCCCTCTCCCAGCGGGAGAGGGCCGGGGTGAGGGAGAGTCTCTCGTCCCATTTTCGGGCCCATATTCACCTCCGCTGCCGAACCCAAGCTTGCATGGGCTTCAGTTGCTCACACGTTGCTGGCGTAGCCAGCTTCATCTTCCATTTCCCTCATGCTCCTCGGCATTGACTTCGACAACACGATTGTCTGCTACGACGCGCTGTTCCACAAAGTCGCCCGCGAGCAGGGGCTGATTCCCGCCGACGTGCCGGTCAACAAATCCGACGTGCGAAATTACCTCCGCCGCGTGGATAACGAAGCCGCCTGGACGGAAATGCAAGGCACCGTCTATGGCGGGCGCATGTGCGAAGCCGCGCCGTATCCGGGCGTGTTGGAGTTTTTCCGCGCCTGCCGCGACGCCGGAATTCACCTCCAGATCATCAGCCATAAAACCCGCCACCCGTTCCTCGGCGAAAAATACGACCTGCACGCCGCC
The DNA here is from genome assembly GCA_903847485.1 of uncultured Verrucomicrobiota bacterium. GTDB lineage: Bacteria > Verrucomicrobiota > Verrucomicrobiia > Limisphaerales > JAJXZI01 > CAINDV01. The sequence continues at coordinate 19,060 of CAINDV010001221.1, read as the reverse complement.
GCCACGGCCTGGCTGGAGCAACAGGGTTTCTTTGACCCGGCGCAAATCGGCCTGCCGCGCGCGAATGTTTTCTTCGAGCTGACCAAGCAGGCGAAGCTTGACCGCATCGGGCAATGTGGCTGCACCCACTTCATTGACGACCTGCCGGAGTTTCTCGGCGAGCCAGGCTTCCCCGCCAACACGCAACGAATTCTGTTCGACCCCAACCAGCTTTACGCCGACGAGCAGCGCTTCGCTCGCATCGTGGACTGGGCGGAGGCGCGGAGGATCTTCGCGTGTTGAATTCGGCGACAGTTCCTCCGGACTTTCGCCAACGCGTCACGCCGTTCCTGCAAGCAAACGGTTTTGCGGGCGAGGTCGTCATCGAGCCGGTGGCGGGCGGCGGCAACAACCGCGTCTATCGCGTGCAGACGGCAGCACGCACGGGCTTGCTCAAGGCTTACTTCCAGAATCCCGCCGATCCCCGCGACCGCTTCGGCACCGAGCGGGCGTTTTATGAATTCCTTTGGCGCAGCGGCGTGCGGCGGACGCCCGAACCGTTGGGCTGGGACGGCGCGGAACGGTTGGGCCTGTTTACGTTCGTGGACGGCCGGAAGTTACGCGCGGAGGAAATCACCGCCGAATCCGTCGGGCAGGCGCTGGAGTTTATTGCCGAACTGAACCGGGAGCGGACCAACGCCGCGGCGGGGCAACTGCCGCTCGCCTCGGAAGCGTGCTTCAGCGTGGCCGACCACCTGGCCTGCGTGGAACGGCGGGTCGCCCGACTCGACCAAATCGAGTCTGCCACCGATTTGGGCCGGGAAGCCGCGGCGTTTGTCGCGAACGAACTGAAGCTCGCATGGCGCAGTGTCAGTGCGGCCCTCAGCCAAGGCCCGCAGGCCGACGAGTCGCTGCCTCCCGCGCAGCGTTGCCTGTCGCCGTCGGATTTCGGCTTTCACAACGCGCTGCTGGCAGAGGACTGGCGGCTGCGTTTTTTTGATTTCGAGTATGCCGGTTGGGACGACCCGGCGAAGCTGGCGTGCGATTTCTTCTGCCAGCCGCAAGTGCCGGTGGACTTCCGCCACCGCGACGATTTCCTGGCGCGGCTCGCGCAAGCGCTGGAACTGGACGCCGCCTTCTTCGACCGGGCGCGGCGCTTGCAACCAGCGTATCAGGTGAAGTGGTGCTGCATCATGCTGAATGAGTTCGTGCGCGGCGACCGCGACCGCCGCGACTTCGCCAAGGGTGCGACGGATGCCGACGAGCGGCGGCGGGACCAACTCGAAAAAGCGCGACAAGGTCTTGGTCGAGCAATGAAAGCTGACCATTGAGGCGTGCAGTCGGCTTGCGTTTCATCCCCGGAAAACTTCAATAGAACGTGGTGGAAATGGAGTAGTCGCGGACGAGGCCAATGGAATTGTTGCCTGATTTTAGGTTTGGCACATCGAACTTGTTGACGGATTTCCACACAACCCGCCCATCGCCGTAGAGTTGGTTCAGCCCGGTGAACGCAGGCGGGCCGGGATCCGTGTTAATGCCTGGCCGGCGACCGTGATTGTAACTCCAAGACATGTCCAGGTGGAACTGGTACAGTAGGTCGCTCATTAAGAGCCGATCCGGTGCCAATTCCTTTTGCGTAAGGCCCTCGGGGTGGGTAGCTTCGTTTGGTTTCCAAAGATCCGCCCTGCCGAAGTAAGAGTATATTCCGTTGAGCCACCCCCAGCCTTGAATGACACTCAGCATATCGGCGGGAACTGGCGGCGGGGCACTCGGACACCACCAGATGCCGCTGACGGTGACGTTTGTGGCGGTCACACTGATTCCAGGCACATAGGGGTTCATCGTTTCCCAAGTGAGGTAGCTGAAACCGGGGACGTTGTGTATTGTCACTGGCGACGGATGCCTTTGGCTCCCGACGGTTTCGCGCGTCTCCAGGACAACCTGATTATTGTCGTTGGCGTAAGCGGTGTGGGCGATGCCGAATTGGCGCAAATTGGACATGCATTTGATACGCCTGCCTTTCTCCTTCGCGCTGTTCAAGACTGGCAAGAGCAAGGCCGCAAGCATGGCGATGATCGCGATCGCGACCAGCAATTCGATGAGCGTGAACGCGCCCTTCCTTACACGAGTCAGTTCCGAATCTCCGATTCGGCGTAGGGTCGTCATGCTGATTTCAAGCGGTGGTTGTGATCGGCGCGTGTCCAAAATGCTCCGATGACTTGAGTAGACAGTACCATCGCCATGATGTCGAGCGCAAAACACGGCTAAGAGAAGAACTGTTCGCCAGAAGGACCGATGGTTCCTTGGCAACTCCTTGAAAGGCCACTCAAGCCGCCCACAGAGCCACGAGCTGCGTCGTACCGCCGCTGCATGTGTGTGCCGCGCCCTGAAGCCACCCTAGATTACAAGGGCGCGGGTGGACCTGTGAGCACTGTATCTTGTGTTGGGGGCCAGTACGGTTGCTCAAAGATAGTGCTTTCCAGAAACCTCTCAGAGTGGTATTTTCCTGGCGTTCGGAGGCAGGGCGTCGCCCAGCTTCGTAAGTTGATGCCGGTGGAAAAACGCAATGCGACTGTGTAGAAAGGATCGAAGAAACATGAAGATATTGATGAAAAGAGAACTGCTGAGAGCCGTCATTGGCCTGTGCCTGATTGCTTTGGAGGATGGTGCTCGGGCCGAGGTCGTCGCGAATGGTGGACTGGAGCCGTTGCCGGGCGATACATTCAAGTCCGTCATGCCGGGAGCTTCCTATGCCGGTTGGCGCTCTGTGGGCAGTGGGGACATTGAGTTTACCACCGACCAAACGGCAGTGCCTGGGGGGTTCTTTGGCCCAATGGCTGAAGGTTCCGGATGCGTTGATCTCAATGGAATCAGGTATCAAGGGGCTGTTTCACAGATGCTGACTAACAAACCCGGAGTTGATTATGCCGTGTGTTTCGCGATGTCGGGCAACCCAGGGGTATTGGGTACGCCAAGAAGGGGCACCAAGACGATGGATGTTACGTGGGGTGGTACAAATGTGGGCTCGTTTGTGTTCACTCATTTGCCTACTGACACGCAGACAAACATACGGTGGGAGTATCACAAAATCTACGTCACGGGCACGGGGTTGGATGAAATCCGATTCACGAGCACAAGCGGTACTTACAATGACGCCGGGCCGGTTATTGACGATATCTCTGTCTCCCCGCTCCCTGACACGTATTTAGCTGTTCGGGTTTCCCAGGTCGAACTTTGTTGGAACTCGTTATCAAACTTCACATACCAACTTCAGTACCGGTCCATGCTTACCACGAACTTGTGGCTGCCATTTGGTGGTCCTGTGCTAGGCATTGACGGTGTGATTTGTACGAATGACACGGTCGTCCCAGGCGAACTACAGAAGTACTATCGCGTTATAAGGGTGCCATAGAATGCAGGGGCGCAGATTGACCCGTGGGCCCATTTGTACGCCTGCGGACTGCAATTGCTCAACCTTTGCGGCTACACAACCGTATCGTCTTTCAGGCGCTCCCAATGAGACCGGAATGGAACAATGAGTGAGAACACAAGAGAACCACAATACCAGTCTCTGCTTGAACTAGAGAAGCAAGGATTGGAGCAACTTGGTTTGATGAGCAGCTACGCCTGGAGCGACGATCCCCGGCATCTGCTGTTCATCCTGGCCCGCTACAAGTTTGTGGCCAAGATGTTCTCCGGCATGAAGCGGGTGATGGAAGTGGGTTGCGCGGATGCTTTCGGCACCCGGTTGGTGCGCCAGGAAGTTCCGGGAGTTGTCGCCACAGATTTCGACCCGGTTTTTATCGAGCGGAATCAGCAACGGATCAGCCCCAAGTGGCCCATTGCGTTCAAAGTGCATGACATGCTGGCGGCGCCGCTGGCCGAGAATTTCGACGGCATTTATGCGGTTGACGTGATCGAGCACATCCCGGTTGAACAAGAGGACCGGTTCGTCGGCAACATGGCGGCCTCGTTGAACCCCCTGGGCGTTTGCCTCATCGGCTCGCCTTCCATCCAATCCCAAGTGTACGCAACCAAGGCCAGCAAAGCGGGCCACGTCAACTGCAAGGATGCGCCCGGACTCAAAGCGACCATGTCCCGGCATTTCCACAACGTCTTCATGTTCTCGATGAACGACGAGGTGGTGCATACCGGCTACCATCCGATGGCGCATTACTTGTGGGCGCTCTGCTGCCATCGCAAGTCGCCTTGACCAGTTCGTGGTGGCTTTGGGGCGGAACGGTTTCCCGCACCCCGATCCTGGGGCTACGGTTGGTTTCAGACGGCTTGGCGCTATAGACTTGAAGCGCGGCTGCCTGCGAAGCACCAGTCACAGCGCGTTGGAGAGTTCCGTACGCCGGTGGTGGTTTCCAGCTACCCAGACATTTGAAGCTGATGCTGCTGGTCTTCAACACAACCGCACTCCGGGGCAGCGCCCGGCAGTGCGCCCAGTGCTGAAATCCCCGCAAACTGTGATTGCCAACCGCGCTCTTTTCGTTTTGAGTATGCGCCCTGAATCGTATGCCAGAGATTGATTTTATATCGCCGCTGCACAAGAAAACGAAGCGTGACTACCTCGCGCGCGTGAACGAATTCCCCAAGGCCGAGGCCGCCAAGCTGGCCAAGCAGTTCGCCCGGGATTACTGGGACGGCGACCGCAAGGTGGGCTACGGCGGAATGCGTTATGACGGCCGCTGGCGGGTGGTGGCCGACGCAATGGCGAAGCATTACGGGTTGAAAGCCGGCGACAAAATCCTCGACGTCGGTTGCGGTAAAGGATTTCTGCTTTACGATTTCACGCAAGCCGTGCCCGGCATCGAGGTCTGCGGGCTGGATATTTCCAGCTACGCGATTGAGAACGCGAAGGAGGAAGTGAAGCCCTTCCTGCAAGTCGGGCACGCGAAGCAGTTGCCATTCGCCGACAAGAGCTTTGACCTCGTCATCTCCATCACCACGCTGCACAACCTGTATTGCTATGACCTGGATTCGGCGTTGCGGGAAATGGAGCGCGTCGGAAAGCAGAAATACCTCGTCGTGGAGTCGTATCGGAACGAGGAAGAAAAGGCGAACCTGCTTTACTGGCAGTTGACCTGCGAAGCGTTTTGCACGCCCGAAGAATGGGCGTGGTGGTTCAAGCAAACCGGCTTCACCGGCGATTATTCCTACATCTATTTTGAGTGACACAGCGCCCAAACAACGAGAAACCCAACCCATGCAAGTCAAAGTAACCCGCAGAAAAACATGTCGTCTTTGTGACGGCAGCCGCCTGGAGTTGGTGGTGCCGCTGGCTCCCACCCCCGTGGCGGAAAAATATGCCACCAAGGAAGAACTCCACCAGCCGACGCCGAGCTACCCGCTGGACCTGTATATCTGCCGGGACTGCGGTCATGTGCAGATGCTGGATGTCGTTGACCCGGCGTTCTTGTTTGCGGATTACACCTATCAAAGCGGCAAGACCAAGAAGATCGTCGAGCATTTTGACGAAATCGCGGAAACAACCCTGCGCCGCTACAACATCACCGGGGGCTTGGCCGTGGATATTGGCAGCAATGACGGCACGCTGTTGAGCCGTTTCAAACTGCGGGGCATGCGCGTCCTCGGCGTTGATCCGGCCAAGGAAATCGCCGCCAAGGCAACGGAGTCCGGGGTGCCGACCATTACGGATTTCATGTCGCTTGGCCTCGCGAAAAAGATCAAGCAGGAACACGGCGCGGCATCGGTCGTCTGTGCGTTCAACGTCTTTGCCCACAACGACGACATTGCGGGCATGGCAGAGAGCATTCGGGCGTTGCTTGCGCCGGGTGGAGTGTTCGTTTTCGAAGCCTCCTACCTGCTGGACATCCTCGACCGGATGCTGCTGGGCACGATTTTCCACGAACACGTCAGCCACCACTCGGTCAAGCCGATGGTGTCATTCTTGAAGCGGCACGGGCTGGAGTTGATTGATGTGCAACGGAACTCGATCCAGGGCGGCTCGATTGTCGGGACGGTGCAACTCGTTGGCGGGCCGCATCCGGTCGCGAAGACCGTGGGCGATTTGCTGGAGATTGAGCAAGCCCGCAAGCTCGACCAACCTGAAACTCTCAAGAAATTCAGCCAAGATCTCCAGAAGCTGAAAGGCCAACTGGAAGCGATGATGGCCGATCTGAAACGCCAGGGAAAAACCATCTGGGGCTTTGGCGCGGCGCGGAGCGGCACGACCCTGATCGCGCAGATGAATCTCGCTAAAGTCATCACGCACATCGTGGATGACAGCCCTGACAAGCAGAACAAGTTCAGTCCGGGCGACCATATTCCCATCTTGCCCACGAAGGCGCTTTACGAACAGATGCCGGACTACGTCTTCATCCTCGCCTGGATTCACGCGCAGCCGATCATCAACAACAACCGGGCGTATCTGGAGCGTGGCGGCCGCTTCATTCTCTGCGTCCCGGAAATTCGGGTCGTCGGCCCTGATGATCTGGAAAAGAAATGAGGGAGTGCGCCGCCTGCCAGCAGCCGACTTGCGACGAAATCATCAATTTCGGCGAGTTGCCAATTTGCCATCACTTCCTCCGGGAGGGCGAAACGGAAGCCGCGCACCCAGCCGCCTTGGGGCAATGTAGCTTCTGCGGATTGGTTCAAATGATGGAGCCGATTCCGCCGGCCAAGCTGGTCCCGCGATTCGACTGGATTACCTACAATGAACCGGAAGCCCACCTGGATGCCGTGGTGGAGATGCTGCAAGGCCTTCCCGGGATCAACTCTGCCTCCAGCATCGCCGGTCTGTCCTACAACGACGACTCCACCTTGCGCCGCTTCCGCGAACGGGGTTTCCAGAAGACTTGGCGCGTGGACATGTCCGCTGATTTGGAAATTCAGGTTCCCAACGCAGGAATTGAGACCGTACAAAGTCGGGTGAAGCCGCCGCTCGCCGCTAGGCTTCGACAGAAATACGGCACGCCCGACTTGTTGATCGCCCGGATGATCCTGGAGCACACCGGGCAGGCGTCTGCACTACTGCAAACCCTCCGGGAACTCATCAGCCCCTCCGGATACGTCGTCTTCGATGTTCCCGACTGCGGGCGGGCCTTTGATTTGTTCGACTACACCACGCTCTGGGAAGACCACACCAATTACTTCGTGGAGGCGACTTTCCGGGGCGCGTTGAAAAACGCCGGGTTCGAGTTGGAGCGTTTCGAGTGTTACCGGGGACCCTACGAGAACTGTCTGGTTGCGGCGGCGAAGCCAAGCGCCTCGCAACGGCTGACTCCGCTTGCCGAACCTGAAAAGGCGTTAGAGACGAAACGCGCGGGTGAATTCGCCGTGAGATTCAAAGAACGTCGCGACTCCGTGCGCCGCGAACTGGAGGGTTGGCGCAAACAGGGCAAAGTGGCGTTGTTCGGCGCCGGGCACCAATCGGTGATGTTCATCAACCTGATGGGTCTCAGCGACCTGGTTGAGTTTGTCGTGGACGACCACCCGCACAAGTGCGGACGGAAGCTGCCCGGATCGAGGTTGCCCATTGTGCCCTCGACAGCTTTGTACTCGGAAAACATCAAGTTCTGCCTGTCCAGCCTCGGTGCGGCCAGCGAACCGAAAGTGATCAAGAAACACGAACAGTTTGTCCAGCAAGGCGGCGTGTTCGCCTCAATCTTCCCGGTCAACCGCGAATCCGTGTTCAACCTTCTCGCCGGCGACCCCGCAAAGGAAGCCCGCAAACCCAGTTCGCCATGATGCGCGCCAAACCAATCAACGCCGAAGTTTACGTCGCCGAAGACCATGTTGTCCAAGTTGGCAGGGATGGGATGGCGGAGTTCCAACAGATGGCGGCCCGCAACGCGCGACACCGGGCCCGTTTGTGTGCTCACAAGGAAAACCAGAACCGCATTCACGAGATGTTCATCGCCCTGACCGGCAATGCTTACATCCGCCCGCACCGGCACGTGAACAAGTCCGAGTCGTTCCATGTGATTGAGGGCACGGCCACCGTGGTGTTTTTTGACGACGGGGGAAAAATTGTGGAGGTCTTCGAGATCGGCGACTACCACTCGGGCAAACCCTTCTATTATCGCACCGAAGACGCGCGCTTCCATACCCAGATCGTCACTTCCGAGAAACTCATTTTCCACGAAACCACCAACGGACCGTTCAACCGTGCCGACACCGTCTTGGCTCCGTGGTCGCCGGAAGACACGGATACCGAAGCGGTGAAAGCTTACATGGAGAACCTGAAGTTGGACGTCGCACGCTTCAAAAAGCGGGGCGGATGATCGCATGAGATTCCTAGTCATCGGCGCTTCCGGATTCGTGGGGCGGAACGTGCTGGCGCATGTTTGCGGCCTGGGTTTTGAGGCAGCGGGCACCCAGTCGAAATCACACCAGCCGGGTTTGGTGAAGTTCGACCTCTTGCGTGACCGGATTGTGGACTGCGTTGGGAAATCATTCTTCGAGCGTGAGGGGCAAGTCTGCGTCATCATCTGCGCCGTCGTGAGCAACATGGATCAGTGCCTCGTTGACCGCGAGACCAGCCACTGGATCAATGTCGAGCAGACCATTCAGCTCATCGAAGATGTCCGCCCGTTCAACGCCAAAATCCTTTTCCTCTCCACCTGCTTTGTTTTTGACGGTACGCTCGGCTACTATAACGAAGAGCACCCGGTCACGCCGGTGAACGAATACGCGCGCCACAAGGTTGAAGTGGAGCAATACCTGCAAGCGAATGTCCCCGGCGCTTTCATCGCCCGGCTGGAGAAGATTGTGAATGACGATCCGGGTGACCGGCAGTTTTTCTCCCAGTGGTACAAATTGCTCCAGGCTGGCCAGCCGATCGTGTGCATCGAAGGCTCGCTGCTGTCGCCCACTTACGTCAAGGACGTCGCGCAAGCCTTTGTCCTGGCTTGCCAGCAGAATCTGGCAGGAGTTTATCACGTCTCGAACTCGGAATTCTTTTACCGCGATGAATTGGCGCGGCAATTTTGTTACGCCGTGGGAAAGTCGCCAAACGTGGTTTCGCGTTCCTTGGAGAGCTTCGCCTTCCCGGACAAGCGCGCCCTCAAGTGTTACCTGGACGGCTCAAAATTCATCCGCGCCACCGGCTTGCGGTTTACGCCGATGAGCCAGGTGTTCCGCGCCTTTGTGCAAAACACGCGGGGATTGAATGCTTCCACCTGACCCGACACACTCCACGGAACAACTCCGGAGCGCTCCGGCTTGTTCCAGATTGACATGATTGCGAAACCAAAGCTTGGGCCGCGCGAAGTGGTTTACCAGAACCCCTACCAGGAAATCTACCGGGTCAAGGCCCAGTTCGATGGGTTCGCGAAGGACATTTACGTGCTCGATTGCGGGCGGCGTGTCGGGGTCGTGATCGTGCGCGGCAACGACGTCCTCCTGGTGCGCCAGTATCGCTTGTTGATCAACGATCTGGCTTGGGAGATTCCGGGTGGCAAGGTGGATCCCAATGAAACCCTGGAAGCCGCCGCCTGCCGGGAGGCGCTGGAGGAAACCTGCCTGCGCTGTCGCAACGTCAAACCCTTGATGTATTTTCATCCCGGACTCGATACCTGCGACAATCCCACCAACATGTTTTTTGCCGAAGAGTTTGACGAAGTGCCTGAAGAGAATCTCGATTCCCGCGAAGTGTCTGAGCGCGTTTGGGTGCCGCTGGATGAGTGCCTGCGCATGATATTTTCCGGCAAAATTATGGACAGCCTCACGGTGGTGGCATTGCTGGCCTATCACACGCGCCGGCACCACCCGGAACTGTTTCCCGCTTGATTGCGTCAAAGTGAACTTCAAATGAACAAGACCAACCCTGAAATTCTCCCGCTGCGCTGCCACGATTGCGGCCAGCCCGCACTGGTCATCGCCAACGGTTACGAGACGTTTTATCGCGTCACTTCCGACTGCAAACCCTGGCCGCCGGGCGGCTGCCTGGCCCGATGCTCGGCTTGCGGTCTGGTGCAGAATCCAGTCACGAAGCAGTGGGGTGAGGAGGCGAGCCAGATTTACGCGAACTACACCATCTACCATCAAAGCGGCGGTGCGGAACAGAATGTTTTCGACCCGCAAAGCGGCGCGGGGAAGCCTCGTTCCGACAAGCTCATCCAGTCTTTGAGGAGTGAATGCGCGCTTCCGACATCCGGACGGTTATTGGACATAGGCTGCGGGAATGGTGGTTTTCTGTCCGCTTGGAGTCGCTTGATTCCAGGTTGGTCGCTCTGCGGTTCGGAAGTCAGCGAGAAATACAAGGCGCGTGTGGAGAGCATTCCGGGCGTGGAGCAGCTCTACACCTGCGACATTGATCAAATTCCGGGACCGTTTGATCTGATCTCGCTGGTTCACGTGTTGGAGCATATTCCTTCGCCATCGGATTTCTTGCGGCGCGTCCGGAGCAAACTCAAGCCGGGAGGATTGCTATTCGTCGAGGTGCCAGACTGCGAACAGAGCGTCTTCATGTTGCTCGTGGCTGATCACTGCTCGCATTTCTCGCCGCCGCTGCTGGGGGGACTTGTGTCCGCCGCCGGCTTCGAGGTTTTGCACGCCACCAATACCTGGGTGGCCAAGGAAGTCAGCGTGGCGGCGCGATTGGTTGCCAGTCCGGGAAGCACCGCTCCGTTGCGTTTGCCCGAACCGGATTCCTTGAAGGTGTTTGGCGGTTGGGAACGGCTGGCAGCGATTGTTGCCAAGATCGAACCGCTGAAGCAGCAGGCAAATTTCGGCCTGTTCGGCACCGCCATCGCCGCGACTTGGCTGGATGCCCAGACCCAGAGTGCTGCCCGCTTCTTCGTGGAGGAGGACCGAAACCGCGTCGGGCGGAAACATCTAGGACGACCGATCTTTGCGCCGGAAGATGTGCCAGCCCAGGCTACGGTTTTTGTGGCGTTGCCTCAGCCTCTGGCCGGGCAAGTGGCGGAGCGCCTGGCGAGGGTGCAGCGCGGATTGAATGTCGTGCTGCCATGAGCCGGGCCGTCTTCCTCGACCGCGACGGCGTGTTGATCGAGGATGTCCACCTCCTCACGCGACCGGACCAAGTCGTCGTTCCGCCGGGTGTGCCGGGCGCGTTGCGGGCGCTTGCTGCTGCGGGGCTCAAGCTGGTGCTCGTCAGCAACCAACCAGTTGTTGCGCGCGGGTTGGTCAGTGAGCAGGAAGTTTGCGCCGTGCATCGTCATCTGGAAGCGCTGCTGCAAAGCGCGGGAGCGCCGGCGCTGGACGGGATTTACTTCTGCCCGCATCACCCGAACGCCACGCTGCCCGCCTATCGTCTGGCGTGTGATTGCCGCAAGCCCCGGCCCGGCCTGTTCCTGCGCGCGGCGACGGAGTTGCAGCTCGATTTGGGAACGAGTTTTGCCGTGGGCGATCGCATCACGGACATCATCGCCGGCGCGCGGGCCGGTTGCCGCACGGTGCTGGTGCAAACGGGAATGCATCAGGAGAAACCCATCGAAGCCAGCGAGCCTCTGGATACGACGATTCAACCGGATCACACCTGTGCAGATCTGGCCGCGGCAGCGGAGTGGATCGTGGGGGAAATGAAGAACCAACAATGAAGTGTGACGGAGTACTAACGCGTTCGAGGGGACTACGGCTCGGCAACCGTTTCCCTCTACCCTTCGGAAGGGGAGAGGGTCAGGGTGAGGGGGTGAGCGGGGGTGCCGAGAGGTTTTTTCACCAGCGGCAGCACGCCATTTTCCCCTCACCCAAGCCCTCTCCCCTTCCGAAGGGGATAGGGAGAATCGCTTCGCAGCGTTCGGCAAATTGGATTTTCCATCTTTCATTCCTCACATGAAAGCCATGGTTCTTTGCGCCGGTTTGGGCACGCGCCTGGGGGAACTCACGCGAGAGATTCCCAAGCCCATGCTCGCCATCCAGGGCCAGCCGCTGCTGGCTTACCTGCTCGGCAACCTGCGGCAGCACGGCTTTGACCAGATTGTCATCAACCTGCATTTCAAACCGGAGTTGATCCGGGATCAATTCGGCGACGGCGCGGCCCACCAGCTTCAACTGACCTATTCGCCCGAGCCGAAACTGCTGGGCACGGCGGGCGGAGTGAAGAACGTGGCGGAGTTTTTCCGGAACGAGCCGGCCTTCCTGGTGCATTACGGCGACATCCTGACCGATCAGGATTTTTCCGCGATGCTGGCGTTTCATCGGGAGCGCGGCGCGCTCGCCACGCTGCTGCTGCATCAGCGGCTCAAGTCCAATAGCATCGTCAACCTGGATGACACCGGACGCATCACCGGCTTCCTCGAACGGCCGGATGAAAAATCGCGTGAGGGCCAAACCTCGCGCTGGGTCAATTCGGGCGTCTGCCTCTGCGCGCCGGAAGTGCTGGATGCCATCCCCGCCGGAGTCGCCTGTGATTTCCCGCGCGACATTTTTCCGAAGCTCATCGCAACGGACCGTATTTATGGTTTTGGGCTGACGGGCTACCGTTGCGCGATTGATTCGCCGGAGCGCCTCGCGGAAGCCCGGGCGGCGGTGGCGGAAGGACGTTGTCGCGTCGCGCCGATTCTGAACAAACCTGTCGCTTGAAGCACCGCCGATGAATTTGCCGACGCTGTCCATCATCATTCCGAACTTCGACCACGGAAAGCACCTGCCGGTGGCAGTCGGCGCGATCCTGAAGCAGTCCGCCCAACCCCTCGAAGTCATTATCATTGATGACGGCTCGACCGATGACAGCGTCGAGATCATTCAGGCACTGGCGCGGCAGCATCCGGTCATTCAGTTTCACCGAAACGAAAAGAACCAAGGGGTGTTGTTCACGGTCAACCGCGGGATCGATTTAGCTCACGGCGAATATGTTTTCCTCTCCAGCGCGGATGACGAAGTCCTGCCGGGATTTTTGGAGAAGTCATTGCAGGTCCTGGCGCAACATCCCAAAGCCGGGCTGAGTTGCACCATCGGCGACTGGCGGGAGGAAGCCACCGGCTTGAACTGGCACATGGGCGTGGGCATGGCGGACACGCCTTCGTATTTGTCGCCGGAGCGAATGGTTGAGCTGGAGCGGCAGGGGCGGTTGTTCATTCCCGGCCACACCACCATCCTGAAGCGCGCGGCGTTGATCGAGGCCGGGAAACTCATTCCTGAATTGAAGCTGACGGTGGACTGGTTCATCGCCTACGTCATCGGGTATCGCTACGGAATCTGTGTCGTGCCGGAGCCGCTTGCAATCTTCAAAATCCTGCCCAAATCCTATTACCAGCGGGTGCGGCAGGACCAGGCCGCCTACCGCGAAGTGCTGGTCGGCATGTTGAATTTGTTGAACCAGCCCAAGTATCAGGACGCGGCGGCGCGGATTCGGGAAGGCGGTTCGCTCTACGTCTTTGGCTGGCCCATGCTGAAACTGGTGGCGAGCCAGCCGTCCGACCGCAGCTTTCTAACGCCGACTTTTCTCCGCAAGAGTGTCTGGCATTGCACGAAGCTGATCCTGAAGAAATTCACCCCGGCTTTCGTGGGCAACATATATTTTCGCTTCGCTGGTTACCGGGCCAGCACGTCCAAACTGGGAACCAAGTAGTCCGAACCGGACTCGCATGCTGGGGAGACCCGTTGCTCTTGGCGGGCGCAGCAGGATGTGGCTAATCCTGCTTCGATATGCGTGTGAAAGACTTGGGGTTGCGGAAGGAAAACTCCCGGCTAAAGCGAGAAAAGCGCAATGTGTCCAGCACGCGGGCCAGACGCGGTGCCGTGGCAAGCAGGAGATTCTTGATGCGCTTCAAGGGTTGGGCACCGGATGAATGCCGCTGGCTTTTCTTAGCGGCGCTGTCGGCCCAGGCCGCCGCATAATCACTCTGCTGCGGTGTCGCCTGAAACAGCGGTTTGATCTCCACACGCTTCGCCCACAGGAAGAGAATCACCGGCGCGGCATTGATCAGCGTGACACGGGCGCGGGCCGCTTCGGGATCTGTCACCGCGAACCAGCGGCGGCGCGGCCCATACTCTACGGCGACACACTGCTCGACCCGAAATCCATTCTCCGGCGAAAGCACACGGAAGAAAAGTTCCGGGCTGAACTGATAGAAGCCGTGCCCAAGATAGTTATTGGCGGGCGTCTGCGTGAAGAAGTGGCCGCCGCACTCGACCATCTCCATGCCATTGCGGATGGCGGCCGGAAAATTGAACACATGCTCCAGCGTGCCACAGTCGCAGACGACGTCGTAAGCTGCCTTCCAGGAATCCGGCACGAGTTGGTTCAAGTCGTGGACGTGCGTCGCGCCTTCAAAGTTGCTGGCGTCAATCGTGTGCAACGTTTTTGCGCCAAGCATCTGCCAGAACGGCTCGGAATAGGTGGGGTATTCTTTGGGAAACAGATTCGGAAAGTCGTCAGGCGACAATCCGAACTGCTTGAGCAAACCTCGCGTTTCGCTGTTGCTCACGAAATAGTGTTGCCGGCCTAGCGTCGCACATCGTTCAAACGACGACTTCTCCCGGCGGCGGGCAAGCAAGAACTTGGCGGTTTCAATATCAATACCCATGAATGTCCTGCGTTCGCTTTGTGCAGCGGAACCGTGTCTGGCTTCGCTGCGCAGAGCTTAGGGGGACGGGCTTGGATTGTAAAGCCGTTCTCCGCCATCGAGAATCTCGGATGACGACGCGGATCTGGCTGCCCCAGGGCAACGGCATGTTCCCAAGCGAAACGCCGAGTGCCGACAGTTTGCCGGCCTGGTTGAATGAATTTGAGCTATCAACATCCCAAAGATACGAGCCTTGCTTCCGCGCGCTCCGCCAGTTTGGCGAGCTTCGTCGGGATTCTTAGCGTCATCCTCGAGTTGCTGTTTCTGCGCAGCTTTCCTCCGGCGTGGGCCGCTTTCGCCAATGCTGGTCCGCTGGGAGCAATGGTCGCGGAACACTCTCAAGTGCCGGAAATGTTATCGGGTAGTCGGTCTGACTTGAATGAGATTCGTTGCCAGACGTCAGGCCCGCTGAGGGGCGACGGAAGTTCCGCCATTTGACCCCAGATTATTGCCTGCCTTGGGAATGGCCGATCCAGACGAATCAACCCGCGCGCGCTTTTGAAGAGCCCGAGACGCGAATTCTTTTGAATTTTGCTCGCCTGACTGGCTTTCTCCCCGCAGCTTATCGCCGACACATGGAACCGCTTCAAAAGTCGCAAACCCGTCCTTGGTGGCACCGCCACCAAGGTTGGTTCTTACTGCTCCTGCTGGCTGGCCTGCTCGCCGCCTTGTTCGCACGGAGTTTCGTGCCGGAATACGTTCTGTTCTCCAACGACGGTCCGCTCGGGGTCATGGCCAGCCAAGCATCGTTGAAATGGTCGAACTTCCGCAGCGTCTGGATGGACCTGAACTCGATCGGTTGTCCAGGCATGAGTTACAATCCTTCTCTCACTTGGGTGCCGGGCCTAGCTTTGAGTTCGGTGGCTTTCGCCAAGGTTTATGCGCCGCTGACCTTGCTCGCGCTTGGGTTGGGGGCGGGCTTCTTCTTCCGCCGGTTGGGTTTTTCCAACGTGGCCTGTGTGCTGGGGGCGCTGGCGGCGATGCTTAACACCGGGTTTTTCTCCGCCGCGTGCTGGGGCGTGGGCACGCAAGCCATCAATGTGGCGGCAAGTTTCGTGGCGCTGGGCCTGCTAGTGCGCTCGAACTTCCGCCTCCACTGGGTGGAGGTGGCGTTGGCGGGCTTGGCGGTCGGCATGGGGGTGGTGGAAGGTTTCGATGTCGGCGCGTTGTTCAGCGTTTGCGTCGCGCTGTTTGTCCTCTTTCAAGCTTGGTTGGCGGAGGCCCCCCCAATCCGGAGTATGGCGCGGGGCGTCGGGCGCCTAGCGGTCATCGTGTGTTTTGCCGGGCTGATTGCCTTTCAAGCGGTCATCTCGCTGGTTAACACCCAGATTAAGGGCGTGGCGGGGACACAGCAGGACACGCGTACCAAGGAGGAGCGGTGGGATTGGGCCACGACATGGAGCATGCCCAAGGCGGAGGCGCTGACGTTCATCATTCCGGGGCTGTTTGGCTACCGGATGGACACACCGGATGGCGGCAACTACTGGGGTGCCATGGGGCGCGACCCGGCGTGGGACCGCTACTTCGCCGGTGGGCAACAGGGTCCGCCGCCGGGCGGGACGATGCGGTTTTCGGGAGGTGGCGCCTATGCCGGTTTGCTGGTGGTGCTGGTCGCCGCCTGGGCGGTGGTGCAGTCGTTCCGCAAGGAGAAATCGGCGTTCGGGCTGGCCCACCGGCAGGCGATCTGGTTCTGGTCCGCGGTTGGCTTCATTTCATTGCTGCTGGCATTTGGGCGGTTTGCGCTCTTTTATCGGTTGGTTTACGCGCTGCCCTATTTTTCCACGATCCGTAATCCAACCAAGTTCGCGTTCTTCGTCGAGTTTGCTCTGGTGATCTTGTTCGCCTACGGGGTGCAGGGCTTGAGTCGGCGTTACCTCGAGGTGCCGCTGACGGCGGCGGGCGGTTTGGTGGCGTCGGTGCAGGCGTGGTGGGGGCGGGTGCGCGGCTTTGATCGCCAATGGACGACGGCGTGCCTGATCGGGGTCGCGTTCAGCGGGTTGGGCTGGCTGATTTACGCCGCCTCGCGCGCCAATCTGGAGACGTACTTGCAAACGGTGCAGTTTGACGGTGCTATGGCCAAGGCTATCGCCGGTTTCAGCATCGGGGAGGTAGGGTGGTTTGTGCTGTTCCTTGCCTTGGCAGTCGGCCTGCTGACGCTGGTCTTGAGCGGCCTCTTCGCCGGGCGGCGGGCCAAGTGGGCGGGTTTCTGGCTGGGCGCGCTGCTGGTGCTGGATTTGGGCCGGGCCGATGCCAAGTTCATCGTCTATTGGGACTGGCCGCAGAAATACGCCTCGAACCAGGTGCTCGATTTCCTGCGCCACGAACCCTATGAGCGGCGGGTGGCGATGCTTCCCTTCCGGCTGCCCCCGCAGTTTTCGCTGCTGGACCAGCTTTATCGCATTGAGTGGGCACAACATCATTTCCAGTTCTACAACATCCAGTCGCTGGACCTCGTCCAAATGTCGCGCATGCCAGAGGACTTGAAGACGTTCGAGGAGTCCTTCGCCAAAGCTGGCGCGCCGGGACTACTGCGGCGGTGGGAATTGACCAACACGCGCTACCTGCTCGGTCCGGCCGTCTTCGCCGAGGGCCTCAACCGGGAACTGGACCTGCAGCGGAACCGGTTCCAGAACGCGCTGCTCTTCAACATCGTCCCCAAGCCAGGCATCGCTGAACCGCGGAAGCTGGAGGAGATGACGGCGATGGTGGCGACCAACGGGCAGTATGCCGTGATCGAATTCACCGGCGCACTGCCACGGGTCGGACTCTATTCCCAGTGGATCCTCCAGACCAACGACGCGCAGGCGATGGAGACGCTGGTCAGCCCCAGCTTCAACCCCAAACAAACGGTGCTCGTCGCCACGAACCTCCCGGCCGCGCCTGGCAGCGGGACGAACCAGAGCGCCGGCACAGTCGAGTTCGCGAGCTATTCGCCCAAGGATCTGGTGCTGAAGGCGGACGCCAAAACGCCGGCGGTGTTGCTGTTGAACGACAAGTTTGACGCAAACTGGAAAGTGCTGGTGGATGGCCATCCAGCGCCTTTGCTGCGCTGCAATTTCATCATGCGCGGCGTCTATCTGACGGCGGGACCGCATACGGTTGATTTCCATTTCCAGCCGCCCTATCAGGGCCTGTATGTCAGCTTGGTGGGCGTCGTGCTGGCTCTGGTCTTGGTGGTGTTCCTGGCGCTACAACCCGCCGAAGCGGCAGCCCCGACGCCAGGGCCGACCACCAGCCCCGGCCGTCGTGGATGAGGGCCGCCGCCGTTTGTTCCCTCCCGACATGAGCCTTTCCCGACGCCCCGCTGGCGACACCGTTTTCCAGACGCCGTGGTTTGAAATCATGGCCACTCCCGCGCCCGGTGGGGGAGCGCCATTCTATGTTCTCCACTCCACGGACTTCGTGGCCATGGTCGCGTTGAATGAGCAGGGCGAACTGTTGCTGGTGCGGCAATACCGGCCTGGAGCGGGCACCGTCACGCTCGAAGTGCCAGGCGGCCACGTCGAGGACGGCGAAACACCGGAGCAGGCTGCCCGCAAGGAACTGATCGAGGAAACCGGCCATGAAGCCGGGGCCTTGGAACTGCTGGTGGTGCTCTCGCCTTCCAACGCGCGGTTCACGAATCGGATGTGGTGCTACTTCGCGCCCGATGCGCGTCCCGCCGCCCACGCCGCCGCCTACCGTGAAGCCGGCGTCGAACTGGTCTGCTACGGCGACGGCGTGCGCGCGCTGACAGCGGACCCGGAGTTCAACAGCGCCGGGAGCTGGGCGGCGCTGCTGGCGGCGCTGCGGGCGGGCAAGGTGTCTTGGTGAGGCGGGCGGTGTTGCCGTGCCGGGCGGGAAATCAGGGTGGACAACGCCAGCGCTTCCTGCTAGATCTATGCCCGCTTTTCCAAACCAAACCTGTTGCCGATGAGTATGGCCAGCGATCCTTATTTCACAGCCAGACTGGACGGCGTTCCGCCTGTCCGGTCGCCGTTGGTCCATGTCTTTTTCCTCCAGACCGCTCCGTTCCATACAACCTTTTAACTTGTCGCTCCACATGCGCGTTCTCATCACCGGCATCACCGGCTTCGTCGGCAGCCACTTGGTCGAGTACATCCTCGCCCAGCATCCGCAAACCGAAATCTTCGGCATCAAACGCTGGCGCAGCCCGAAAGACAACATCCGCCACCTGCTGGACAAGGTGAAAATCTACGATTGCGACCTGCGCGATCTTGGCTCGCTCATCCGCGTCTTCGGCGAGGTCAAACCGGACGTCATTTTTCACCTTGCGGCGCAGTCGTTCGTGACCACCAGCTACATGGCCCCGGTGGACACGCTGGAGTGCAACATCAGCGGCACTGCAAACCTGCTCGAGGCGGTACGCATCCTGAAGCTCGACCCGGTCATCCACATTTGCAGCTCCTCCGAGGTCTATGGCCAGGTGCTGCCGAACGAAGTGCCCATCCGCGAGGATTGCCCGCTCCGGCCCGTTAGCCCCTACGCCGTCAGCAAGGTCGGCGAGGACATGCTCGGCTACATGTACTTCAAGGCTTATGGGATCAAAACGATTCGCACGCGCATGTTCACCCACAGCG